>NZ_JBHYYB010000016.1:122463-143691 GCF_042752535.1 Kitasatospora sp. NPDC059327
TGGTTGCCTCCGCGCGCGTCGTCGCCCGCTTGTTCTAAATCACGCCCGGGGCCGCCCCCCCCCCCGCCGGCGCGGGGGTCGTCGGGGGGCCGGCGGCGGTGCGGGTCAGAGCGCGGAGCGGATCCAGCCGTCGACCAGAGCGGTCAGGTCCTGGTCGGCCCGGCCGTGCTCGACCACGTGGGTCCGGATGACGTCGCCACCGCCGTGCCCGAAGAGGCCGCCGCGCTTGTCCGCCTCCAGCACCACCTCGACCCGGTGGCCGGTGGTGACGAAGCTGACCTCCAGCGAGTTGCAGGCGTGCGCGTACTGCGGCGCGGCGGAGAACTCGATCTCCTGGTAGAACGGCAGCGTCTGGCCGGTGCCCCGGATGTGTCCGGCCTCCAGGTCGGCCGAGCGGAACCGGAAGCCGAGCCGCAGCAGGGTGTCCAGGATCCGGTGCTGCACCGGCAGCGGCTCGATCTCCAGCGGGTCGGAGTCGCCCTTGTCGAGGGCGCCCGCGATGTCGACCTCCGTCCGCACCCCGAGCTGCATGCCGTGCAGGTGCTGCCCGGCGACGACGGTGACCGGCGCCTCCCAGGGCACCTGGACGGCGAACGGGATCGACCGGTTCTCGCCGGGCGCCAGCACCAGCGGCGCGGTGACGGAGAACCGCGCGAACGGGTAGAGGCCGGTGCTCTCGCCCTCCTCGTGCTCGATCTCCACCCGGGCGACCAGGGTCAGCGTGATCCCCCGGATGTCCGCCTCGACCGTGCCGCCGGTCAGTTCGACCGTCCCGTGCAGGGTGCCGCCGGGCTGCACGACCGGCGTGGTCAGGACGGTGTCGACGCCGGGACCGCCGACGCCCAGGGCACCGAGCAGCTTCTTGAACACCATGGGGGCGCTCTCCTCGAAATAGGGGTGGACCGAAGTCGTCGGGAGGAACGCCAGGACGGCCCGGACGGTTCCCCCGGACGGCCGCGGGCCAGTTGTAGGATGACCGGGCAAGCAGTTGTAGGATGACCGACGACCACCGACCGCGAAACCGAGGGGAGCTCCGCCATGACCGCGCCCGGGCCCAGCCAGGACACCTTGCAGGCCGCCGGCCGGCGCTCCCTGGTGGACACCGCCATCGACCAGCTGCGCGAGCAGCTCGCCGCCGGCGCCTGGCCGGTCGGCTCACGGATCCCCACCGAGCACGAGCTGGCCGAGCGGCTGGCGGTCGGGCGCAACACCGTCCGGGAGGCGATCCGCGTCCTGGTGCACGCCGGGATGCTGGTCTCCCGGCAGGGCGAGGGCACCTTCGTCCGCAGCACCAGCGACCCGGCCTCCGTGCTGCGGGGCGTCCAGCGCTCCGGCGTCCGGGACGTCCTGGAGGTCCGGGCGGCCCTGGAGGCCGAGGGCGCCCGGCTGGCGGCCCTGCGGCACACGCCCGAGGACATCGTCCGGATGCGGGCCGCGCTGGCCCGCGAGACCGAGGTGATCGCGGCCCACCCGGAGCGGGCCGGCCGTGAGGCGACCGTCGAGCACGACCTGGAGTTCCACACCGCCGTGGTCGAGGCCGCGCACAATCCCGCGCTGACCGAGGTCTACCGCTACTTCGGCGCCTCGGTGCGGGAGTCGATGCGGACGGCCTTCGGCGACCACGAGATGCCCGAGGTGGTCGTGGCCACCCACGAGGCGCTGGTGGACGCGATCGAGAGCGGTGACCCGGACCGCGCCGAGGCCGCCTGTCGGTCGCTGCTCGCCGAGCCGACCGCGGCCGTCGAGCAGCTCCTCGCGGCCATCGCGGCCCGGAAGTAAGCGGCGCACGCCCCTTCCGCGCCCGTACCCCCCGTTCACGAAAGAGCAGCAAGCCCCATGGCCGTCACCCGTGCCCAGCAGCCGGTCGTCACCCTCCCCCCGGTCCCCGTCCGCTCCCGGCTGGCCCACCCGGCCCTGCTGCTGACCGGCATCCTGCTGGTCGCCCTCAACATGCGGGCCTGTCTGGCGGCGATCTCGCCGATGGTCGGCGAGATCCAGCACACCTTCGGCCTCTCCGCGACCGCGAGCGGTCTGATCACCACCGTGCCGGTGCTCTTCCAGGGCGCCGGTGCCCCGCTCACCCCCCGGCTGACCAGGCGGTTCGGCACCGAGCGGGTGGTGCTGGGCGCGGTGCTGGTGCTCGGCGCGGGCGTGCTGCTGCGGGTCCTGCCCTCGGTGGCGGCGCTGTACGCCGGCTGCGTGGTGATCGGTGTCGCGATCGCGGTGCTGAACGTCTCGATGCCGGGCCTGGTGAAGCGCGAGTTCCCGGGCCGGGCCGCGGCCATGACCGGCGTCTACTCGACCACCATGCTGGTCGGCGCGACGCTCGCGGCGGGCACCTCGGTGCCGCTGGAGCACGCCCTCGGCGGCGGCTGGCAGGCCTCGCTCGGCGCCTGGTCGCTGCTGGCGCTGATCGCGGCCGTCGCCTGGCTGCCGCAGGTGCTGCGCACCGCGAACGGGCGCCGCGGCGCGGCGCCGGCGGCGAGCGGCGAGCGGACCCGGCGGGTGCCGGCGCCGGCGGCGGCCGAGGGCGGCGCGGCGCGGAGCAACCTCTGGCGCTCGCCGCTGGCCTGGCAGATCAGCCTCTTCATGGGCATCTCGTCGCTGCTGGTCTACACCCTGGTCGCGTGGATGCCGACCATCCTGGCCGACCACGGGATGGACCGCGGCGAGGCCGGTCTGGTCTTCGCCTTCTCCAACCTGGTCCAGGTGGCCGGTGCCTTCCTGGTGCCGCTGCTGGCCGGCCGGATGACCCGGCAGCGGACGCTGGCCGTGGTGATGGCCGCGCTGAACGCGGTCGGCATCACCGTCCTGCTGGTCTCGCCGGTGCCGGGGGCCTGGGTCTCGGCCACCGTCCTGGGCATCGCCCAGGGCGGCTCGCTGGGCCTCGCCCTCGCCTTCATCGTGCTGCGCACCGACAGCGTGGCCGGCGCCGCCCGGCTGGGCGGCATGTCGCAGGCGGTGGGCTACCTGGTGGCGGCCGCCGGGCCGGTCGGCGCCGGGGCGCTGCACCAGCTGACCGGTGACTGGAACACCCCGCTGCTGCTGATGCTGGTGCTGGCGGCCGTCGCCGCGGTGGCCGGCTGGGGCGCGGGCCGCGACCGGACGCTCTGAGGACCCCGCCCGGGCGCCGTCGTCCGGGGCGTCCGGGCGCCGGGGCGGGCCACCGCACCGGCGGCCGGCTACTCCTCGGCGGCCGGCTACTCCTCGGCGGCCAGGGTCAGCCCGGCCAGCCGCACCGAGGCGAGCACCGTGGCCGCCGCCGTGAGGACCAGCAGCAGCGGCACGGCCACCCCGAGCGCGACGTCCGCGGTGATCGCGCCCTTCCCGGCCACCGCCTCGGCCACCGACAGCCCCCACTGCTGGACGCTGAGCGTCCTGGCGCCCTGCACGAAGTTGCCGATCAGCGACTCCCAGACCAGCGCGTAGACCAGACCGGCCACCACCGCGTGCCGGGTGATCACGCCGAGCAGCAGGAACAGCGCGCTGTACGCCGCACCGGACACCAGCGCGGCGACGGTGTAGCCGAGCGCCAGGCCGTCCCGGGTGCCGTAGAGCAGCAGGCCGGCCAGCAGGGTCGGGATCGCCGCGAACACCCAGGTGGTGCCGACCGCCACGACCAGCTTGGTGGTGATGATCTTCCAGCGCGGCAGCGGCTTGGCCAGCAGATAGACGATCGAGCCGTCGTCGATCTCGGTGGCGATGGCGCCGGTGCCGACGACCAGGCCGAGGATCGGCAGCAGCGTGCCGAGGCCCAACCGGCCGAGGATCGTGACGGTCAGGTCGTGCTTGTCCCCGCTGGAGCCGCTGGCGATCGCCGAGACGAGCAGCAGCAGGGCGGGGACCACCAGCAGCAGGATGCCGCGGCGGCGGCCCAGCAGGCCGCGCAGCGTCAGCCTGGCGACGGTCGGGTTCATGGTTGGTCGGCCTTCCTGGGGTCCGGTTCCGGGGGTGGTGCGGGTCCTGTCCGGGCGATCTCGGCGTCGCGCGCCCGGCGAGATCGGCCGGACAGGGCCTAGGCGGAGACGAGGTAGGAGAACACGCTCTCCAGCGACTCGTCGGCCGGAGCGACGGTGTACAGCCGGACGCCGGCCTGCTGGGCGACCTTCGGCAGCAGGGTGGTGAAGCCCTGGAAGTTGACCGCCTGGATCCGCAGCCCGCCCGCCTCGCCGGGCACCGCCCGGCCGTCGGCGCCCTGCTGGTCCAGCTCGATGCCGGCCGTCGACGGGTCCGCGATCAGCGCGGCCGCCAGCCGGCGGTCGTCGCTGGAGCGCACCAGGTAGCGGTGCGGCCGGTCGGTCATCAGCCGGCGGATCTTGCGGAAGTCCCCGGAGGCGGCGTGCCGGCCGGCCACCACGACCTCGATGTGCCGGGCCAGCTGCTCGACCTCCTCCAGGATGTGCGAGGAGAAGAGCACCGTGCGTCCGTCGGCGCCGAAGCGGCGCAGCAGGTCCATCAGCTGCAGCCGCTGGCGCGGGTCCATGCCGTTGAAGGGCTCGTCGAGCAGCAGCACGGCCGGGTCGTGGACCAGTGCCGAGGCCATCTTGACGCGCTGCTTCATGCCCTTGGAGTACGTCCCGGTCTTCCGGTCCTGGGCGTACTCCATCTCCACCAGGGACAGCGCCCGCCGGGTGGCGGCGGCCGGGTCGGCGAGGCCGTGGAGTTCGGCGTTGGCGAGCACGAACTCCCAGCCGGTCAGGTAGTCGTACATCGACTCCCGCTCGGGAACGAGCCCGATCTGCCGGTACACCTCCTGGTTGCGCCAGATCGGCGCGCCGTCCAGGGTGACCGCCCCGGTGGAGGGGGCGAGGAAGCCGCTCATCATGTGGATGAGGGTGGACTTGCCCGCGCCGTTGGGCCCCAGCAGGCCGGTGACGCCGGGACCGATCGCCATGCTGACGTCGTTGACGGCGACCACGTTGCCGAACCAGCGGGAGACCTTGTCGATGGTGATGGTGGCCATGACGCCCTCTCAGATCCTGCGATTGTCAGATGTTGCGGTAGCGGCGCAGCAGCAGCGCGTAGGAGCCGGCCACCATCGCGACGGCGGTCGCGGCGAAGGCCACCACGCCGAGGACGCCGGGCGCGTGCATCCGGTCCGGACCGGCGCCGAGGTCGAAGAGCTGGTTCACCAGGCTCTCCACCAGTTGGTCCGGCGAGAGCAGGGCCACCCACTGCGCGGAGTCCGGCACCTGGCCGGAGGCGCCGCCGCCGATGCCGACGACGACCCCGACCACGGCGGTGCTGATCGCCAGGTAGCCCATGATCGCGGCCACCCCGAAGCCGCGGCGCGGGGTGGCGGCGGCGATCACCAGCGCCACCGCGGTCGGCACCAGGGCGTACAGCACGGCCGTGACCAGGCCGTAGAGGAAGTGCGCGGTGTTGTGCGCGAAGTCCAGGCCGCCGAGCAGCGCGCCGGCGTAGAGGACCAGCAGCGGGGCGAGCATCAGCAGCAGCTGCGCGCAGGCCATCGCGGCGAACTTGGCCCGGACGTAGTCGGCCCGGGTGATCGGGCGGGAGAAGTACAGCGGGACGGTGTGGTGCCGGAGGTCCCGGGAGAGCAGGACGGGCGCCTGCGAGGCCAGGAAGATCGAGACCAGCAGGCCCAGCATCTCCAGGTACTCGGGGTAGTCGACCGGCAGTTCGTCCTGGTGCTGGGCGAGGGCGAGCGCCACCATGATCGCGGCCGGCGCGGTGACCACACCGAGCAGCAGCATCGGCAGCACCTTGGACCGGCCGGAGCGCCCGAGGCCGTACGCGGCGCGCAGGCTCTGGGTGAACAGGGCGCGGGTGGCGTAGGCCCGGCCGAGCCGGGGGCCGGTGTAGCCGCGGTAGCCGATGTCGTGGATGACGCCGGTGTCGAGCGGCCTGGCCTCAGAGGGCAGCGCCATCTGCGGTACCTCCCTTGCTCTGTGTACCGCTGGTGTCCGTGAACAGCTCGGCGACCCGGTGGCGGCGCTGCTCCAGCCGGACCAGTCCGAGGCCGAGGTCCGCGACCGCGTCGCGGATGGTGTCGTAGGTGTCGTCACCGCCGAGCCGCACCAGCAGGATCCGCGCGCCCTCCGGCTCCACCGAGAGGCCGGCGGCGGCCAGCCGCTCGCGCACGGCGGCGCTCGCGTCGCGGGTGTGGTCGTCCGGGAAGTCCGTCACCTCGACCGCGAGCGTGGCCGTCACCCCGGTGAACGAGGCGGTGGAGGAGGAGCGGAGCAGCTTCCCCCCGTCGATGATCACCAGATGGTCGCAGGTCCGCTCCAGCTCGCCGAGCAGGTGGGTGGTGACCAGGACCGAGATCCCGAAGTCGGTGTGCACCCGGCGGATCAGCGCCAGCATGTCGTCCCGGCCGACCGGGTCCAGGCCGTTGGTGGGCTCGTCCAGCAGCACCAGCTTCGGGTCGTGCACCAGTGCCTGAGCCAGCTTGACCCGCTGCTTCATGCCCGTCGAGTACCCGCCCATCGGCCGGTAGCGCTCCTCGTACAGCCCGACGTGGCGCAGCGTGTCGGCCGTCCGCTCACGGGCCGCGGCGGCCGGCAGCCCGGCCATCCGCGCCATGTGCACCACGAACTCCGTCGCCGAGACGTCCGGCGGCAGGCAGTCGTGCTCCGGCATGTAGCCGACCTGCTCACGGATCAGCGAGCCCTGGGTGGCGATGTCGAGGCCGAGGACCCGCCCCGTGCCGGAGGTCGCCGGGGCCAGCCCGAGCAGGATCTTGATGAGTGTGGACTTGCCCGCCCCGTTCGCCCCCACCAGGCCGACCACCCCGGGCTCCACCTCAACGGTGAGCTGATCGAGGGCGGTGACCCGGGGGAACCTCTTGGTGAGGCCGTCCGTCTTGATGACAGTGGACACGTTCCCCACCGTAGTGCGGCCGCTCCGTCCGGGGCATGAGCTCGAATGACGACGCCCCGTGCTGCTGCGGTATGACATCGCCCCAGTGATCCCCTAGGGGTTCCGGCGCGCCACCTCCTCTGTATCCTTTGCGAATTCCTAACACGGGGGCCGCCGGGGAGAGTGCCCGGCAGGGAGGGACGTGAGCACCATGTCGGATCGCGCGACCGCATTTGACCGGATGATGAACCCCTGGGCCTACGACGCCGACGGGAATCTGACCGCCGCGGCCAGGCAGCAGGAAGGGGCCCGCACCCGGCTGAACTCGGCGAACGCCCCCGGCGACGGCGGCACCGTCGGAGTCGACCCCGCCGCGCTGGACGCCGCCGCCAACTCGTCGGACCAGATCCACGGCCGGCTCAACGGGGACGGCCGGGCCGCCGACGACGAGACCACCCAGGTGTCCACCTCGCTGGCCAACTGGAGCACCGGCAAGGCGGCCGCGCAGACCGCCGCCACCTGGGACCAGCAGATCGCCGCGCTGAACAGCACCATCGGCGAACTCACCCAGGCCCTGCGGCAGAGCGCCACCAACTACCGGAACAACGAAACCGCCGTCACGCACGACATGAAGGGCTGAGGGGGCGGACGACATGGTCGACTTCCACGAGCTGAGCACCGCCAAGCTGGACGTCCTCGGCACTGCCGCCACCGCCTGGGAAGACGTCGTCAAGAAGCTGAAGTCCATGGACGAGGACTGGGACAGCGCCGTCATCGCCAAGGTCAACTCCGCCAACTGGAGCGGCCCCGCGGCCGACCAGGCGCGGCCCAAGCTCCAGCGGGCCAACGAGCAGTTGAGCGCCGCCGTCACCGAGGCGACCGCCATCGCCTCGATCCTCAAGGACGCCGGGAACGACTTCCAGGCCGCCAAGGGCAAGCTGGACAAGGCGGTCGCGGACGCCCGGGGCGCCGGGCTGACCGTCACCGACGACGGCACCGTGAGCTGGCCGGCGGCCGACTCCGCGACCAGGCACGACCCGGACGCCAGCCGGGCCTACAACGACGAGTACCGCGGCAAGGCGGAGGGCGCCCGCAAGGCCATCGACGCGGCCGTCCAGGAGGCCACCGCCGCCGACGAGCGCGCGGCCTACGCGCTGCGCTCCGACACCGCCACCGACAACGTGAAGTCCTTCAACGCCAAGGCCGTCGGCGGCGGCCCGGAGGCGGACGGCATCCGGGCCGCCCAGCTCGCCGGCAAGGGCGGGAAGATCTCGGACGCCGAACTCACCGAGCTCAACTCGCTGTTGTCCGCCAACGCGAACGACCCGAAGTTCTCCACCCGCTTCTACCAGGACCTCGGCCCCAAGGGGACGCTGCAGGCCTGGAACAGCATGGTCGGCGACGAGCAGCAGTTCAACGGCGCCAGTGACGCCCGGTGGAAGCAGTACCAGGAGCTGCAGAAGAACCTCGGCCTCAACCTGGCCACCGCCACCCGCACCACCAACGAGCCCCACCTGTCCGACCAGTGGGCCGCCGACCTGCGCAAGGCCGGCGCCGAGACGATGTGGGACAAGCCGTACCGCCAGAGCGGCCTGGACTACTCGCCCTACGGGTACCAGGTGCTCTCCGGCATCCTGCGCACCGGCGACTACGACCCGCACTTCCTCAACCCGATCGCCGAGCACATCACCCAGCTGGACACCGACGACAAGTACTGGCCGGCCCCGGTGATGGGCCCGCGCAGCGACCGGCGCGGCTACAACCTCCTGGGTCAGGAGGGCGGTTCGGGCTGGGAGCCGACCACCGCCGTCCTGGAGGCACTGGGCCACAGCCCGGAGGCGGCCACCAAGTTCTTCCACGACCAGCCGACCGCGTACAACACCGACGGCACCGTCAACCCCAACGGCAAGGCCAAGCCGTCGGACTACCTCACGTACTTCACGCACGACAAGGAGTACACGCCGGACACCGTCTCGCAGAAGAACGAGCTGCGTCAGCAGGGCATGCGCAGCGGTCCGGACGCCCTCGGCCACGCCCTGGAGGCGGCCACCACCGGCCGGCCGTACGACGACCACTCCGGCGTGGCGCCCAAGCACACCGCCGACCAGGCCGAGGTCATGAACCGGGTCGTGCAGACCTTCGGCACCCACGGCAACGGCGGCGTGCTGGACGACCTCAAGGGCGAGGACGCCAAGTTCGCGCCGCTGCGGGACAGCCTCGGGCACATGACCGCCGACTACATGGGCGACACCCAGCGCGCGCTCTCCCCGCACAAGGACGACCTGCCGGTCAACGGTGCCCCGGCCAGCCTGAAGGAGGCCCCGGTCCGCGGGCTGCTCGACGCGCTCGGCCGCGATCCGGACGCGTACGGCGCCGTGGTCAACGCCAACCAGGCGTACTCGACGGCGGTGGTGCGCAGCCACATCGACAGCGGACAGACCGACTTCGCCCGGCTGGAGTCGGAGATCGACTCCACCTCGCGGGCCGGCGGCGTCATCAGCGGCATCCTCAACGAGGCCCGGGTCAACGAGGTGCACCAGGAGCACGCCGCCTCGGACAAGGAGTACAACGAGGCCCTGGAGAAGAACGCCGGCTACGCGCAGACGGCGTTCAGCACGACGATCGGACTGGCCACCGAGCGGGTCCCGCTCGCGGGCGAGGCGGCCGACTTCATCGTCGAGCAGATCACCGACAGCGTGGTCAAGGCCAACGAGCGCGACACCAGCGAGGACGGGCGGCAGGAGGGCCGCGACTTCGTCGCCGAGGGCCGCGAGGGCGCGGCGGTCGGTGCCAAGCAGGCCGTCATCGACGCCGCCAACGGCACCAAGCTCAGCCCCGACGACATCCGGCGGCTGGCCGACAGTGCCGGGGACCGGGCGCTGGACGGCTACACCGACGGCGCCTCCGGCAGTCACAGCTCGAACGGGTAGGTGTCCGGGCGGCGGCGCGGGGCCGGGCGGCGGCCGCGCCGTCGGCGGTCGCCGGGGCGGGCCTCGGCGGGAGCGACGGCCACGGGCGGCGGGCCGGGGCGGTCTGACGGACCGCCCCGGCGACCGCTGGGCGACGCGCCGCAGGGCGCGCCGCCCACCGGGCGGCCCGGTCAGGCCAGCAGGTCGGACTGGAGCGTGACGACCTGGCGGAAGGCGGGGCCCTCGACGCCCCGGGCGTTGGTCATCGTGACCACGCCGATGATGTCGCCGGCACTCAGGTAGGCCAGATAGCCGGTGGTCCGGCCCTGGCCGGTGATCACCGGGCTCTCGCGGGTGGCGATGTCGACGCCGCGCACCGAGTCCCAGCCCTGGACGGAGGCGGGCCTGAGCCCGGGCAGGTCCTTCGGGGCGCCGTCGGCACGCAGCTCGGCGAAGACATCCCAGGCCTCGACGGAGGAGCCGAAGCGCAGCAGCCGGATCTGGCTGCGGGTGCCGTCGGAGGCGGTCCACTCCCGGACGGTGGCGGCGCGGCAGACGTTGCGCAGCAGCAGGGAGCGCAGGACCACCGGTTCCTTCTGCTCGGCCGCCATCGCGTCGCAGGGGACCCAGTCGGCCGCGGGCACACCGGCGGCCGGGGCGGCGCCGGAGGGGCTCGCGGTCGGGCTGCCGGAGGCGGTCGAACTCGCGGTCGGGGCCGGGCTTCCGGACGGGCTCCCGGACGGGCTCCCGGACGCGGTCGCGGTCGCGCTCGGGGTCGGGGTCGGGGTCGGCGTCGGGAAGACCACCGGGGTCAGCGAGCCGCCGGCCTCCTTGGGCGCGGGCAGCAGCAGGTGGCGCAGGTCGGCCGCGTGGCGGCTCTTGTTCTCCACGGGCGCGGCCTGGCCCGACGGCAGCGGTGGCAGGACCAGCGCGGGGAAGGTGTAGCGGCCGTCCGTCCGGGTGGCCAGGCCCGGGATGTCGGTGCGGTCGGGCGTGGTGACGGCCACCGCGGCGCCCGTACCGGCCAGGACACAGATCAGCGCGGCCGCGCTCCAGCGCAGCGCCGCCTTGCGCCGGCGAGTGCGGCGGGCCGCGAGCTCCTCGGGGCTCGGCGGCGCGAGGAACGGGACGAACCCCTCCCCGGGGGCGGCCCAGGGGTTCTCCCCGGCTCCCTCGGCGGGCGGGGCGGCCGGCGGGGCAGCCGGCGGGGCAGCCGGCGGGGCAGCCGGCGGCGCGAACGGTGCCGGGGGCGCGTCGACGGGGGCGGCCGCGCTGTCGTGCGGGGTGGCGTTGTCGGTCATACGGACGCTCCCGGGCTGGCGAGGCGGTCGAGCTGCTGGGTGAAGAGGGCGACGATCCGGTCCTTGGGCAGCGGTGCCACGCCCTCGGCGTTCATGATCACCAGGAGGTCGCCCTCGGCGGCCGAGCACTCCAGGTAGTCGATCGGCGCGGACGGCGGGGCAGGCATCAGGTAGCAGTGCGCCTCCGGGTGGCCGGGGATCCCCGGACCGGTGCGGAAGAGCCCGGTGTCGCCCGTGAACACGGCCGTGTACTCGTTCAGCTTCTGCACCTCCTGCTGGTTGAACTGGCGCAGCTTCAACCCGATCACCAGGTCGTCCGCCTTGGCCTTGTAGGTGCGCACCCCGGTGGCCTTGACGTGCAGGCCCTCCCAGTACTGGCGGAGCTTGTCCCGCTTCTCCTTGGGGATCTGCTGGAGGTCGTTGTCCAGCTCGGCGGAGATCTGGTCCGCCGACAGTTCGACGTCGTTGCCGTAACCGCCCTCGTCCGGGCCGAGCGCGTAGCCGAGCGGGACCGGCAGCAGCAGGTCGCGCAGCGAACCGAAGTGGTTGCCGTTGGACTTGGCGCCGAAAGGGGTCGGCGTGGCCGTCGGGGTGGGCGCGGGCGCCGCCGGTGCGCCGGCGGTGACGGGCGCGGGGTCGTCGTACTGGGTCTTGATGACACCGATCCCGATCACCACCCCGACCAGCGCGGCCGCCACGGTCGCGCCGGTGGCGCGGAGCAGCCGACGGCCGGTGGGGGAGGGAGCGGCGGCGGGGTCGAAGCCCTGGGCCGGGAACTGGGCCGTGAGCCGGCCGGGGGCCTGCTCCGGTGACTCGACCGGGTTCTGCCCGGGGGCCTGCTCGGGGGCCCCGGTCATGGTGCTGTCGCTCATACCAGCCGCTCCCACTGCTGCTTGGCGATGTCCTTCACGACATCGGGGTTCACGGGGCGCGTGCCGAAGACCTTGATCTCCATCACCAGGGTGCCGCGCTGCGCCAGCGCCGTCCCGAGGTAGTACTGCTCGGTGGTCTCGGCCCAGTACGAGGCCTCGCTGTCGACCTGGAAGCCACCGTTGGCGTCCTCCGCGAACGGCTGGAGCCGGTAGCCGGCCGCGCGGGACTTCGCCTCGGCGGCCCGATCGGCGGCGTACTGGATCAAGGTGACCCGGACCTTCAGGTCGTCCTTCTTCCAGTCGACCTCGACGGCACGGCGGAAGTCCTTGTAGTTCAGGTTCTTGAAGGTCTCCGCCGACCGGCCGCTGCGCTCGGCGAGCTCACCGACAGTGATCCAGGACGGCGTGTCGGGGTAGTCGGCCCAGGCCGTGCCACCGGTCGGGACCGTGATCAGCAGCTTCCGCAGATCGCCGTCGACAGCGGGCGGCTTGGGCCCCGCCTGGGCGACGGCCGCCGGGTCCACCACCTCGGCCGGGTACGAGGGCAGGGCGACCTGGATCGGCGGCAGCGGGGTCGGCGGGCGGTTCGCCTGGACCGCGTAGCCGACGGCGCCGCCGAGCACGGTGCCCAGCACCAGGCCGCAGACCAGCAGCAGCACGGGCCTCGGGCGGCCCGGGCGGCGGAACGGCGGGGCCGGGGCGGCGGGGACGAACGCGGCGGCGAAGGGGGCCGGGGGCGCGGGCGGTACGACGGGGGCGGCGGGGCCCTGGGTGGGGGCCGCCTCACCGGCGGCCGGCACGGCGGGTACCTCGGCGGGCGGGGCGGCGGCAGCCGGCGGCAGCGGTGCCTCGGCCGGCGTGGGCGCGTCGGCCGGCGTGGGCGGGTCGGCGGGCGACGGCTCCACGGGTCGGGTGGTCACGGAGTGGCTCCAGGAAGGGAGAGGTGGCGTCGGAGGTGGGCGGCGGAGCGGTTCAGCCGCCGGAGGACAGCCGCTCGCGCTGGCGCTTCATCAGCTCGTTCAGCAGCGCCTTGTCCGGAGTCCCCTTCACGTCGACGTCGATCGTGTACTGGACGTCGCCCTGGCTGGACAGACCCGTCATCGAGCCGGTGTACGCCTGCTGCTTGGGCTTGCGGACGTAGCCGTGGGCGTTGGGGTCGCCGTCGATGTCGATCGGGTCCAGCTTCATCGTGTAGCCCTGGACGAACTCGGTCGCCGACGAGGTCGAACCGAAGTGCAGCAGAGTGACCGTCACCTCGGCCTTGCCGTCGGCCGTGCGGTACATCCGGGTCGCGGCGTCCTTGTACCCGTACGAGCCGAGGATCCGCATGATGCCGTCCTGGTGGTCGAACAGGGCGGACACCTCGTCATCGGTCATCTTCATCCCGTCCGGCGGCCCGTAGGGCTCGCCGCCGTCGGGGACGGGAAGCAGGAAGTACCGCAGGTCGCCGTCGTGCCGGCCGCCGCTGACGCTGCCCTTGAGGGTGCTCGCCGGCTTCGGCGCGGGTGCGACGGTGGTCGGTGCGGCGCCGGTCGGTGCCACCGTGGGCGCAGCCGACGCGGTGGCGGTCGGGCTCGCGCTCGGGCTCGGCGGGGCCGTGACCGGTGCGGCCGCGACGGCCGGCCGGGGGTCCGGCTTGCCGACGGCCACGGTGACGGCGGCGCTGGTCGCCGTCACGGCGAGGAGACCGGCGGTGGCCAGGGCCACGCCGACGGCGCGCGGCAGCTTCCGCCCGGCGGCGGGCACCGGAACCGGCTCCGGCACACCGACGAGGTGTGCATCGGGACCGGGACCGGGACCAGGACCGGCGGCGGGCTCGGCGGCAGGGACGGCCGTGGGCGCGGCCACGGTTTCGGGCGCCGCGGCGTCCGCCGGTTCGAGGGCGGACGGCACGTTTTCGGGCGCGGACAAGGAACTCCCCCGGGGACTGTGGAATATCGCGCACGGGTCCCTCGCGGGCCACCCCCCGTGGCTCTCCAGGCCGACCGTCACGCGTCTCACCAGGAATTATGAGAGTCGCATGAGATCCGTGCCAATGAATCAACCACCGCACTCCCACCCAATGATCAATCAATCGGACATGCCGTGACCGAACCGCAATGGGCGGGCCGGCACCCCGTGCCGACCCGCCCCGGCGACCGCCGGCCGACCGGCCACCGCCGGTCGGCCGGTACCGCTCAGGAGTGCGCGCGCTCGGTCATCTCGACGACCTTGCCGGCGGAGTCGATCGCGACCTTGTAGTCCCCGGCCGAGCAGGGGTAGAAGCCCTTGCTGCTGGTGGGGTCGGCGAGGCACTCGCCGATGTGCTTCACCAGGTCGGCGACGTTGACGTCCTTGGACTTGGCCAGCACCGAGTTCAGGTGCCCCTTGGCGGTCGGCGCGAACGGCGCGGTCCTGTCGGCACCGACCGGCTCGAAGACCACGTCGTTGACGCCGCAGGCCGTCTTGGTGTCCTTGTAGACCAGCGTGGTCGCGGTCGTCCCCTTGCCCGGGTAGACCCACTTCTGCCCGGCGGGCAGCGGCGCGGCGTCGCAGAACCCCTCCGGCTCGTCGCTCGCCCCCGCCGAGGGCTTGGCGGTCTTGCCGCCCGTCGGCGCGCCGGCGGTGGGCGCCGCCCCGGTCGGCGCGGCGGGGGACGTGGCCGCGGGGGACGTGGCGGCGGGCGCACCCGCGGCCGGGCCGCCGCCCGCCTGGTCGGACGCGTTGTCCGGCCCACAGGCGGCGAGCGACAGAGCAGCGGTGGCGACCAGGCCGGCGCCGAGCAATCTCCGGAACACAGACATGACGAAGGAACCCCCGTTTTAACGCATGATCAGATTGTCAGGTGCGGCGGAAAGACTAGCGCCTCCCCCCGACGCCCTCCGCACCGTCAGCCCCGCCCCGCGGAGCCGCCGATGGCGCCCCGGCCAGCCCTCAGGCGCACCCCACCGACCCCGGCCGCCACCACCCGGCCGAGCCGACCGACCGGACCTCGGCGGGGCACCCGGCCCGATCCGCGACCCGCGCGCCGTACCGCGTTCGTCCCCCGGTGCCGTTCCGGTGCCCGCCGACGTCAGCAGACCGTGCCGGGCCGGGCCGCGGTGGCCCTGAGCAGATCCCGCAACAGGTCGAAGTCGACGCTCTCCGGCTTGCGGAACCGCAGGCAGCCCTTGCCCATGTCGTGCCCCGCCAGCCGTTCCTCGAACGCCTCACGGACGTCACCGCGCATGAGGTAGAAGGAGATGTACCGCTTCTGGCAGGCGAACGCGATCTCGCACGCGCCGTCCCGCTCGTACGCGGGCATCCCGTAGGCCATGACCTCGGCGAAGCCCACCAGCTCCGCCCGGCACAACCGCCGCACCTCGGCCAGCGCGGCCCTGCGCTCCTCGGACACCTCCGCCAGGTAGCCGTCGACGTCGCCCGCCTCGCTCCGCACCATGCCGCGAGGTTATGCCGGATTCGAAGCCTCCCCCGACATTTCACCCCTGTCCCAGGACGGGTCGCCCGCATGGGTCGGGATCAGGCTTCGGCGGTCCGCCCGGCACCTGTCCCGGCGGTCGTTCCGGGAGAGGCCCTGCTCCGGCACCGCCGCGACGGCGACCGAGCGGTTCCGCCCCGGCACACGGGCGACCTCGATCGGCCTCGGTCACCTCTCGTATGCCGAGCAGCCGGAGAGCGCCCCCTCGGGCGCACGAGTGCTCGGGCAGGACCGCTCAATCTCGCCGGCCCGGACATCAGGTGGCGACTTCTCGAAACGGCTCTTCCTGTCAGCCACCGGGGTGGGCGGAGATTCCGTGCGGACCGTTGCGCGCAGCACCTGGGCCGCTAATCTGTCACCCCGTACGGATGGCCTCTTGAGCCGTCTGCGATCGCTGGGGGGCGGTTGTGGTTGAGCGCCTGATTGTGGATCTTCATGCGGACGGCCAGGTGTCCGTGACGGAGTGGCCGCCGGGGGAGGCGATCGCGGCCCGCGCCGTCGATGTGGGGGCACTCGACTGGCCCCTGGACGACGAGGCCCTGGACGACCTGCGCTGGTACCTGGAGGACTACTTACGGGCACCGTTCGGGGTGTACGGCGAACGGGGAGCGGAGGTTGCCGGACTGCTCTCGACCTGGGGATCCCAGGTGTTCACGGCGCTGTTCGGATCGGGCAAGGGCCGGGACAGCTATCTCCGGGCCCGGGCCCGGAGTGATCGGCTGGAGATCGTCCTGCGATCGAGCACCGCGCAGTTGCTCGGTCTGCCCTGGGAGTTGATGGCGGATCCCGATCGACCGTCGCCGCTGGCCCTCGACGGTGTGGCGATCAGCCGGACGCTGTCCACCGGGACACCGACGGAGCCCTTCGAGGTCGGTGATTCGCGGCTTCGAGTGCTGATGGTGATCTCCCGCCCGGAGGGCACGGAGGACGTGGGCTACCGGATGATCGCCCGCCCTCTGCTCCAGCGCCTGGAGGCCGTGCGCGGCGCGGTCGAACTCGTCGTGCTGCGTCCGCCCACCCTGGCGCGGCTCGGCGAGGTGCTGCAGAAGGCGCGGGCAGCGGGCCAACCGTTCCAGATCGTCCATTTCGACGGGCACGGTGCGCTCGCCGAGACGGACGGGACGACCGTCGCGGGCAGACCGGCCGCCCGCCGACGTCCGCTGACGTTCCAGAGGCCGGGGCCCAGCGGTCTGCTGGTGTTCGAGCGGCCGGGCGGAGGCCCGGACCCGGTACCGGCCGAGCGGGTCGCACGAGTGCTGGCCGAGGCTGAGGTGCCGCTGGTCATGTTGAACGCCTGCCAGTCGGCCGCCATGGGTTCACAGGTGGAAGCGGCGGTGGCGACTCGACTCCTGCAAGAGGGCGCCAGAGCGGTGATCGCCATGGCGTACAGCGTCTACGCGGTGGCGGCCGCGGAGTTCACGACAGCGTTCTACGAGCGCCTCTTCGCCGGCGACCGGGTCGCCGAGGCGGTGGTGGCCGGTCGTCGGCGACTGGCCGCCCACGATGGGCGGCCCTCGCCGAAGGGGTTGCTGCCGCTGGCCGACTGGATGGTCCCGGTGCTGTACACGCGCAGTGAGGTGGCCCTGCCCGGGCTGCGCACGGAGCGGGAGAACCCGGAGTCGCTCGACGAGATCCTCGACCGGTCCCGGCCCGCGGCTGCCGGCCGGCGCCACCGCGACCCGACGAACTCTCGGGACCGCCTCGCGCCCGTCGGAGAGTTCGTCGGGCGGGACGGTCTGCTCCTCAGGGCGGACGTGGCCGCTCGGCGGAGTCGTGTGGTGGTGCTGCACGGTCCTGGAGGCGTGGGAAAGTCGGAGTTGGCGAAGGCCTTCGGCCGATGGTCCGGCGACACCGGCGCCGTGGCCGGCCCGGGTTCGGTGATCTGGCACTCGTCCGAACCCGGGGTGGCGTCCTTCGGTCTGGCGGGACTGATCGGCGAGGCAGGTCGGCGGCTGTTCCGCGACACCGAGAAGTTCGAAGTCCTCGACCTCGCCGAACAGCAGGACGCGGTCGAGAAGGCACTCGCTGCCAGCAGCCGGCTGCTGATCTGGGACAACTTCGAGTCCCTCTGTTCCATGCCCGACCCCACCGGAGCGACCCCCGCCCTCGCCGAGGCCGAACTCGCCGCGATACGGGCCTTCCTCGAACGGGTCGCCCGGGACGATCAAAGCGCGGTCGTCATCACCAGTCGCGCCCGCGAGGACTGGCTGGGCCCGGTGCCGCTCCGGATCGAGGTGACCGGCCTGGAGCCGGAGGAGGCCGCCGAGTACGCCGATCACCTCCTGGCCGCCTACCCCGGTGCTGCCCGGCGGCGCGGGCAGCGGGCGTTCGGCGAACTGATGCAGTGGCTCGGCGGGCACCCGCTGAGCATGCGCCTCGTGCTCCCACACCTCGCCGTGCACGACCCCCGGCAGGTACTGGACGCACTCGTCCAGGGGCGACCCCGACTGCTGGGCGACGCGGACGGGGAGCGGAACGCCTCGCTCGCGGCGAGCATCGCCTACTCCCTGGCCCACCTCTCCGACGCCGACCGGCGAGCCCTGGCCGCCCTCACCCTCTTCCACGGGGTGGCCGACGTCAACCTGCTCGGCCTCCTCTCGCAGCACCCGCTCGCACCCGAACGGTTCCGGGGCCACACCGCCGAGAGCTGGCAGGACATTCTGCGGCGGGCAGTGGGCATCGGCCTGCTCACCGAGTCGAGCGAAGCCGCCTTCGTGATCCATCCCGCCCTCCCGGCCCTCCTCAGCGCCCAGTGGCGTGGGGAGGAGGCCGACCACGCGGACCAGCGCGAGGCGTCGCTCCTGGCCCTGCTCGACGCCCAGGCCTTCTTCTGCGGCCTTCTCGGCCGGGAGTTGAACCGTGGCGACGCCGAGTTCGCCATGGCCGCCATGGACGTCCAGCGGCGGACCATGGGCAAACTGCTCGGGTACGCCCTGGACCGCGGCCTGTGGCAGCAGGCCCTGTCCATCGTGCGGCCGCTCGACGACTACTGGGACATCCGGGGCCTCTACGCGGAGTCACGCGGTTGGGTCGACCGCGTACGCGCCGTCCTGGACGGTGCCGACGGCACTCCGCCGGACCCGAACACCCCGGCCGGCGAACTCTGGCTGTTCCTGGTGCACTCCGAGGGCAATCGGCAGCTGCGATCGGGGCGGATCGACCAGGCCGAGAAGACCTTCCGGGAGGTCCACCGCGCGGTGGAGCGGCAGTCCGCCGACGCCGGGAACCTCGACATGCTCTCCGTCGCCCTCCAGGGCCTCGGCAGGGTCTCCGTGGAAAAGGGACGGTTGGCTGACGCCGAGCGGTGGTACCGGCAGTCCCTGGCCATCGACGAGCAACGCGGCAACCAGTCCGGGATGGCCGTCGCCCACCACCAGATCAGCGTGATCGCCGTTCGGCAGGGCCGGATGGCAGACGCCGAGCAGGCCTGCCGACAGGCCCTGGCCATCTTCGAACGCCGGGGCGACACGATCAGCACCGCCCGCAGCTACCACCAGCTCGGACTCATCCATCAGGAACAGGGGCGGTTCGCGGAGGCCGAACAGTTCTATCTGCGTTCCCTGGCAATCTCCGAACAGCTGGCGGACCGGCCGAGTACGGCCACCCTCTACCACCAGCTCGCGACCATGGCCACCGATCTCGGGCGGTTGGCGCAGGCCGAGGAGTGGTGCAGGCGCTCCTTGGCCATCTCGGAGGATCTGGGGACCCCTTCCGAGATCGCCCGGAGCTACCACCAACTCGGCATGCTGGCCGTCATGGGAAATCGACTGAGGGAGGCCGCGGCCTGGCACGGGAAGGCCCTGGAGATCCGTGTGGCGCTGGGCGATCCGCAGGGGACGGCGTCCAGTCACCATCAACTCGGGATCGTGGCCACGCAGCACGGCGACCTGGAGGAAGCCGAGGCGCAGTACACGTTGTCCCGGGAGATCCGCGAGGAACTGAACGATCTTCCCGGGCTGACGGTCAGCTACCACCAGCTCGGCATGACGGCCCAACAGGCCGGTCGACCGGCAGAGGCCGAGACGTGGTACCTGCGGTCCTTGGCCCTCGCGCAGGAGCTGCGCGACGCTCCCGCGATGTCACGCACGTTCGGGCAGTTCGCCCTGTTCGTCGAAGAGCAGGGACGGCCTCAGGAGGCTCTGGAGTTGATGGTCAGGAGCATCACCTGCTTCGAGGAGTTCCCCCACCCACTGACATGGCAGAGCGTCGCCAACCTCAGGATCCTGACACGCGAACACGGCATGCCCGCCCTGGAGAAGGCCTGGCGGTCGGTCACCGGCCACCGGCTGCCTCACGCCGTCCGCAACCACGTACGAAGCTGACGGGCCCCGCCCGCTCACCCACCCGACGTCCGAGGAGATCCCGCCGTGACCGACCCGATCGAAGCAGGTTCCCGCGCCGCGGCCCTGCGCCTCCCCAGCCACCTCAACCCGACCCTCGCCGCGGATGTGGAGGTCGCGCTGCACACCCGCGAGGCGGCCGGCCGCCCCACCCAGTACCTCGATCCGGTCTCCTTGGGCTCCCTCGTCGTCAGTGTGGCGACCCTGGCATGGACCGTCTACCAGGACCTCCGGAAGCAGACCTCCGCACCGAACCGGGAGGTGGTAGCCCGGCACGTCCGGATCCGCCTCGAACGGGCGGACTCGCCGACGGCATCGCTCAGCCCCGAGGATCAGGAGCTGGTCATCGGTGTCACCGTCGAGGAGACGCTCAACGCGGTGCACCCCGACGGGGAGTAGGACACCGAGGTCCGGTCACCGCTGCTCCGGCCGTGGGCCGGGCGGTCCTGGGTCACTTCGCGGTGGTGGCCGGGACCCGATGGACGGTGCGCCCGCGTAGGGTCGCCGGTATGCGACTGAGCACGGTGATCCTCCCCATCCACCGGTGGAGCGAGGGCCAGAAGATCTGGCGGCGGGCCGAGGACCTCGGGTTCCACGCCGCGTACACCTATGACCACCTGTCCTGGCGGTCGTTCCGGGACGAGCCCTGGTTCGGTGCCGTCCCCACCCTGACCGCCGCCGCGACGGCGACCGAGCGGATCCGCCTCGGCACGCTGGTGACCTCGCCCAACTTCCGGCATCCGGTCACGCTGGCGAAGGAGATCGTGTCGCTGGACGACGTGTCCGGCGGGCGGCTGACGCTGGGGATCGGGGCCGGCGGGACGGGGTTCGACGCGACGGCGATGGGGCAGGAGGCGTGGTCGCCGAAGGAGCGGGCGGACCGGTTCGGGGAGTTCCTGCCGCTGCTCGACGAGCTGCTGCGCACGGATGCCACGACCCGGGAGGGCACGTACTACTCGGCGGTCGAGGCGCGGAACATCCCCGGGTGCGCGCAGCGGCCCCGGGTGCCCTTCTACGTCGCCGCGACCGGGCCGCGCGGGCTGCGGCTCGCCGCCGGGTACGGGCAGGGCTGGGTGACGTACGGGGACCCGAAGGGACCGGCGGACGTGCCGGTGGAGCAGGCTCCGGCGGTGATCGCCGCGCAGTTGGCCAAGCTGACGGCGGCCTGCGAGGCGGCCGGGCGGGACGTCGCGGAGCTGGCGAAGGTGCTGCTGCAGGGCTCGACGGCGGAGAAGCCGCTGCAGTCGCTGGACGCGTTCGTGGACTGGGCGGGCACCTACCGGGAGTTGGGGATCACCGAGCTGGTGATCCACTGGCCGGTGCCGGACTCGATCTTCGCCAACGACCTCGCGGTCTTCGAGCGGATCGCCACCGAGGGCCTCGCCCAACTGGGCTGAGGCCCGCCGACGCGCCGGCCGGCCGGGCCGGGGGGGGGCGCCGGCCGGCGGGCCGGGTCATTTACAAAGCTGTCCGAGGCGCCGACCGCCAGAGTGTAGATATCGGTGGGGGGCGGATGAGTAAACA
>NZ_JBHYYB010000017.1:0-142137 GCF_042752535.1 Kitasatospora sp. NPDC059327
GCCCGCGCTGCGGCGGGCACCACGCCCCGCCGGTGCTCCGCCGGGCCGAGGGGGCGCCGGCGGAACCGCGGGGGGACCGTCAGTCGAAGATCCGGTCGTAGATGCCGGGCTCGCCGACGGTGTACCCGGTGTCCCGGGTCCGGGAGGAGACCACCAGGTTGATGCCCTCCCGGCTGACGCTCCAGTCGCCCAGGCCGACCTGGTCGAGCAGCTCGCGCATCTCCTCGGTCGAGTACGAGGCCCGCAGCGAGCGCATGAACGCGTTCGCGTCACCGCCGGCGTACTGCAGCACGAAGGAGACCATGCCCTCGTCGGCGTCGCGGGCCAGGTCGTACAGCAGGACGGCGCCGCCGGGGCGGCAGACCCGCGCCAGCTCGGGCAGGATCCGGGCGGGCTTGTCCCACCGGTTGATCGCGCAGAAGCTGAACACCACGTCGAAGCTGTCGTCCGGGTACGGCAGCCGGCTGTACCGGGCCCAGTCACAGGCGAAGTCGCCGCCGTAGGAGACCAGGTTGGCGAAGATGGTGTTCTCCCGGGCGACCTCCAGGAAGGCGTCGTTGCTGTCCAGCCCGGTGAAGGTGGAGTCGCGGTGCTGGGCGGCCAGGCGCAGCGACAGCAGCCCGCTGGCGCAGCCGATCTCCAGGACGTTCTTGTCCGGCCCGCAGTCCGGCCCGATCAGCTTCATCATGTGCTGCATCGGGATGATCATCGAGGTGCGCACGCTGCGGTCGTACGCGCGGCACTCCTCGGTGGTCTCGAACGGGTCGCCCTGCGGGGTCCGCTCGGCGAGGTCGAAGATCCGGCCCCGGCGGGCGCGGCGCGCGGTGGTCTCAGAACTGGACAAGGGGGAGCCCCTTCCGGCCGTCGGTACGGTCGATCTGCCACTTGAGGATCTCGGTGCTCGCCGAGGTCGGCTGCGGGAGCCGGTAGTTGGCGTCCGAGTAGAAGCTCTTGGAGATGTTGTCGATGTAGTACCAGCCCTTCGGGTAGGTGACCTGGATCGCGTCGGCGTCGACCTCCAGCAGCCCCTTGGCCACCAGGTCGTCGATCTTGTCCTTGAAGTACTCGTACGGGTCGACGCCGTGCCGCTCGCGGTAGACCGAGCGCTTGACCCGCAGCAGCTTCAGCCCCAGCACGAGGCTGCGGCAGCGCTGCTCGTGCTCGTCGGTGTAGGCGCCCATCACCACCGGCAGCCGGCCCTCGTTGCACCGGCTGATGTACGACTCGATGTCCGGCTCGTTGAGGTACATGTGGTTGTTCAGGTACCCGTAGGCCCCCGAGCCGATGGCCACCATGTCCCCGCACCGGCCCCAGATCTGGGAGAGGTGGTCGGTGAGGTAGAAGGTGTCCGTCTCCAGGCCGCGGTACGGCTTGCTGCCGTCCTTGACCACCGGGTACGTCTTGACCCCGGCGGCCTCCCACTGCGGCCGCATCGGCTCGATGAAGTCGTTGTAGGTGAGCGCCAGGTAGCCCGCGTCCATCAGCGTGGTGTGCAGGTACTGGTACATCTCGTCGGCCTCGCGGGTGCTCGGGCAGGGCGGGGTGGCCCCGCTCTGCAGCGCGAAGAACACCTCCGAGCCGGGCATGACCGCGTAGTTGTAGACCGAGAACGACGTCACCGGCAGGTCCATCAGGGTGCGGATGTCCTGCGCCCAGAGCTCCGGGGTCTGGCCGGGGATGCCGATCATGTAGTCGATGCAGAGGTTCTCCAGGCCGCTGCGGTCGATCAGCTCGATGGTGCGGGTGGCGGACTCGCCGGTGTGCGCCCGGGCCCGGCCGAGGTAGCGCAGCAGCGGGTCGTGGAAGGTCTGGACGCCCAGGCTCATCCGGTTGACGCCGTGCTTGAGCAGCACGTCGAGCTTCTGCTGGTCGACGTCGACCGGGGTCGACTCGATGGTGATCGAGCAGTCCGGGCTGAAGTTCAGCCGCTGCTTCATGTAGCCGAGCAGGTCGTCGAGTTCCTCGGCGCGCAGCGTGGTCGGGGTGCCGCCGCCGAAGTAGCCGGAGGTGAACACGGTCTCCCGGACGTGCGGCAGCTGCGCGTACAGGTCGATCTCGCGCTTGAGGGCCTGGAGGTAGCGCTGGGTGAGGGTGTTGCGGGTGGAGAACTTGTTGTACGGGCAGCTGGTGCACACCTGGTTGCAGAACGGGATGTGCACGTAGAACGAGGTGGTCTTGGGGAACTTCTCGCGGGTGGCGTAGATCTGGTCCGCCGTCAACGGCTTGACGTCGCACGGGTACCAGCGGACGAACTCGATGTCCCGCTCCGGGTAGTCCCGCCAGAAGCTCGGGGTGTCGAGGAAGTTCCGGGTGATCGCTTCTTGGGTCATGTGCGTGTGCCCCTCCGGTTCGTCAGGTGGCGCGGTGGTGCTCGACGGTGAGTGCCATCGGGCCGTCCGGGCCGACCGCCCAGTCGGCCATCCCCGCGGCGTCGAGCCGTTCGCGCAGTTCGGCACTGGTCCAGGCGCCGCGCAGGGAGTCCAGGTAGGTGCGCAAGCGGTACCGGCCGTCGGGCGAGTCGTCGGCGGCCATCTCACGCAGGGTGTATTCGAGGATGAACGGGTCCGGGTCCCGGCGCAGGTCGTTGACCAGCAGCCGGCCGCCGGGGGCCAGGGCCCGCGCCAACCCGCGCAGCAGGCCGGTGGGTTCGAGGCACTCGCCGAGCGCGTGCACGCTGTAGACCAGCGGGTGGTGCCCGGCGAGGGCGGCCGGCAGCGGGCTCCCGGCCGGCCAGTGGTCGACGGGCACCGCGGCGCCGAGCCGCTCGCGCAGCGGGCCGACGGCGCCCGGGTCGGTGCAGAGCACCCGCAGGTCGACCGGGCGGCGCGCCAGCAGCAGGCCGGCGAACCCGCCGTAGCCGGGGCCGACCTCCAGCACCGGGCCGTCCGCGCAGGCGCTCTCCAGGAGGTCGAGGAACTCCTCCTTGTACTGGTTGCGGGCGGCCACGTACCGGTCGTACGCGAGGCGGTCCGCCTCGTCGGAGAGCCGATGGCGGGTCGGCGTCCGGACGGCCGGCAGCAGGCCGGTGGACACGGTGCTCACACCTCCCTCAGCAGGGCGAACAGCTCCCGCTCGGTCTCGGCGACGGCGTTGAGGGCGGCGCGCAGCTCCCCGGCGAGGCGTTCGCGCACCGGGCCGAGCCCGGCCGCGGCGGCGGCCCGCAGGCCGGGCAGCCGCTCGCCCAGCAGGGCGGCGCGGGCCAGGGCGGCGGCGCCGCCGTCCAGCAGCTCCGCCTCCCGGGCCCGGTAGGCGGCGCCGAGTTCGGCGAAGTCCGCCGTCCAGTCCGGCAGCAGCAGCGCGATCACCCGCTCCCAGCGCCCGGCGCTGTCGGCGCAGAGCAGGGCGGCGTCGGCGAGCCGGTGGTCGCCGGTGAGCTCGGCCGCCTCGGTCAGGAACGCCCGGAACAGGTTGCGGAAGGCGTTCCCGCCGGTGCCGGCCAGCTCGAAGTCGACGTAGGCGCCGGACAGTTCCTCCACCACGGCGTCGGCGGCGGTGCCGCTGAGCAGCAGGTGCCCCAGCCCGGCCGCGTAGGAGTCCAGGCCGCGCAGCCCGAAGCTGGGCACCGGCGGGTGCAGCATGGCGCGGCAGGACTGCCGGATGCCCTGGCGGATGTCGTCCTCGGTGGGGTGCCGGGCGGCCTTCCAGTCGGCGCGCAGCAGGGCGTGCCGGGGCGGGAAGGGCTGGTGGCCGGAGGCCCGGGCGGTGGCCAGTTCGGCCGTCGTCAGGGTCTGCGGGCGGGCCGGGCGGTCGGAGACGGTGACGGTGCCCCGCTCCCGGTCGTGTCCGAGGACGACGATCGCGTGGCCGCCGAAGTGCCGGGTGGCCTGGAAGTACGGCAGGTGGAAGAGGTCGGCGTAGACGACCGCCGGCCGGCCCCCGTCGAGTTCGGCCAGCAGGTCGTCCCAGGCCCGGCCGGGGTCGTCGGTGACGGCGACCTCCAGGTCCAGGCCGACGCCGGCCGCCATCCGCCGGGTGAACTCCGGGAACGGGCCGTTGCGCCCGCCGGTGAAGCCGCGCCCGCCGGGCGGCGCGGGCATGTGCATGAAGTTGATGCCGCCGGCCACGCCGAACAGCATCGCCTCGCTGATCGGCAGGCCGTGGGCGGCCAGCTGCTTGCGCAGCGAGGCGGTCTCGCAGTGCGCGCCGCCGTGCGGCAGGTCCGGCGGGGTGACGGTCATGCGGGTCCTCCCGGGGTGACGGGGCGTTCGGCCCAGGCGGTCCAGCCGAGCGCGTCCGGCGGGACGAGCGCGGCGGCCGGCGGGGCGAAGGGCGCGGCGACGGGTGCCGGGGCGGCCGGCGGCCGGGTGGCGGCCGCGGCCTCGGCGGCGATCTCGTCCAGCACCGAGCGGGTGTAGGGGTTGGCGTCCGAGGGCGGGTAGTCCAGAGCCGTTCCGACGAAGACGTTGCGGATCGCGGCCCGCACGATGTCGGTGGGCAGGCCGCGTCCGGTCAGCTCGGCGGCCAGATCGGCGCAGGCGCGCAGGGCGGCCTTGGTGGCGGCGCGGTTGGCCGGGCCGACGCAGGCCTCGGGCCCGAGCACCACTTCGCCGAGGTCGGCGGCCAGGGTCCGCAGCAGCCCGATCCGGCGCGGCGCGGAGGTCACCAGGACGGTCTTGAGGCCCAGCGCGACCGCCGTGAACTGGCAGACCGGTTTGAGGCCGACCACCTCCACGCCGAGGTCGGGCAGGTCCTCGGTGGGCACGCTGGTCGCCATGTTGACGAACAGCGCCCGGCGGCCGACCTGGTCGGTCAGCGCGGCGAGCCGGCGCAGCGCGGCCGCGGTCTCCTGCGGGGGGACGCAGAGCAGCACGGTGTCGGCGGCGGTGAGGATCTCGCGCTGGTCCATGTCGGGCAGCGAGAGCTCGGCGGCGACCCGCCGGGCCACCGCGGGGTCGCTGTCGTTGAGCAGTACGGGGAAGCGTTCGGCCAGCCGGTCGGCCAGCACCGCGCCGAGCCGGCCGAGGCCGACCACGGCGATCGTCCCGGGGTCGTTGTGCCGGGGTTCGGCCGGGTTGCCGGGGCGCGGACCGAGCGTCATGAGACCGCCTCCAGGTCCTCGATGGTCAGGCTGCCGGGCTTGAGCATCCGGTCCATCGCCCGGCGCACCTGGGCCCGGTCGATCGGGGCGACCGCCGCGGGTACCCCGAACTCGGCGGTGACCCGCTCGGCGACCGTCGCGCAGAGCGCCGTCGGGTCACCGCCCTCGGCCTCGACCCGGATCTCCAGGCGCTCCCCGGCCACGCCGGCCGCCCAGTAGAGGCCGGCGCCCTCGGTGGCGAGCACGGTCTGCTCCAGCGCCAGCTTGTTGATCCGCCGGCCGCCGACGGTCAGCTGCTCGCTGACCCGCCCGTGGTGGGCGAGCACCCGGCGCGGGCTGCCGCAGGCGCAGGGCTCGGCGGAGACGGTGACGAAGTCCCCGCTGCGGTAGCGCAGCAGCGGCATGGCCCGGCCGGCCAGCGAGGTGATGACGAGCTCCCCGGCGGTGCCGTCCGGCACCGGCGCGGTGGTCTCCGGGTCGATCACCTCGAACAGGTGCCGGTCCTCGGTGAGGTGCAGGCTGCCGCGCTCGCAGACCAGGCCGAGCGAGTTGGTCTCGGTGGAGCCGTAGGCGTTGGAGAGCCGGACGCCCCAGAGCGAGGCGATCTTCTCCAGCTTGGCGGCCGAGCAGGTCTCGCCGACGTAGAGGAAGGTCCGCAGGCCGATCTCGGCCGGGTCGCGCCCGGTGTCCTTGAGCATGTCGTAGAGGCGCAGCGCCCGGCTCGGTGTGCAGACCAGCGCGGTCGGGCGGACGGTCCACATCATCTCGACCATCCGCTCGAACGGGCAGACCAGGCTGAGCGTGCCGACCGGCACCACGGCCGCGCCGTTCTGCTCCAGCGCGCGGTCCAGGTCGTACGAGGCGAAGGCCAGCTCGTAGGGGATGGCGATGAAGGCGAGGTCGCCGGGGCCCAGGACGTGGCCGACGGACTGCTCGACCGCGACGTTGCCGCGGATCCAGTCCTCGTAGGTGATCATCGACGAGGTGGGGCTGCCGGTGGTGCCGGTGGACTCGCCGTAGCGGATCAGCTCCTCCCGGCCCACCGCGAGCAGCCCGAACGGGTAGGCGCCGCGCAGCTCCGCCTTGGTGGTGAAGGGCAGCGTCCGCAGCTCCTCGACGGTGCCGGGCCGCAGCGACCCGTGCTGGTCGGCCCAGTGCTCGCGGTAGAACGGCGAGTTGGCGAAGGCGTGGTCCAACTGGCGCCGCAGCAGGGTGAACTGGTGGTCGGGGACCTGGTCGGGGCTGAGCTTCTCGAAGGCCGCGAGGTCGGCGAGCGCGGCTTCCCGGATCTCCGGATAGCGCAGGTGCGGCGGGCGGTCGGCGGTGGTCACCGGGCATCCTCTCCAAACATCAGCTGGGTCTTGATCCGGGTGCGGGGGTCGAGGGCGAAGGCCTCCGCCGCCCGCTCGGCGGGCAGCCGGTGGGTGACCAGCAGCGCGGCCTCCTCGCGGTGGCCGGCCAGGAACTCCTGGGCCCGGTGGAAGCCGCCGGTGCCGCCGATCGAGCCGACCAGGGTCAGCGCGTTGGCGACCAGCAGGTCGGTGCGCAGCGCCGCGCTGCGGCGCAGCCCGAAGCAGAGCACCCGCCCGCGCGGTACGGCGCAGGCCAGGGCGGTGGCGAGCCCGTCGGCGCCGCTGGAGCAGTCGACGGTCAGGTCGTAGCGGGCGGCGGCGGTGAGGGCGGCGTAGCCGCCGGCCGACCGCGCGGCGGCGTCCGGCTCGGGCGCCTCGGTGCGCACCCGGGCGCTCGGCAGCAACCGCCGGACGGCGGCGGCCTTCACCTCGTCCGCCTCCAGCAGCTCCACCGCGCCGGCCCCGTACGCCCCGGTGAGCAGCAGGTACGAGGCGAGGCCGAGGGCGCCGGCGCCGATCACCAGGATCCGCTCGTCGGGCCGCGGCCCGATCCGGTCCAGGCCCTGGGCGGCGACCGCGAAGAACTCGGAGAGCGCCAGCAGTCCGGGGCCCAGGCCGTGGGTGTCGGGGTAGAGGTAGCGCCGGTCCACCGTCCGCAGGCGGGTCGAGAAGCCGTCCACGGTGAGACCGAACTTCTCGATCCGGGCGCAGACGTTGCGGTCGGTGCCGCACCGGGGGCAGTCGCCGCACCAGCGCGAGCAGTCGCCGGTGACCCACTGGCCCAGCAGCGCCCGGCCGTTCCGCCCGGTGTCGACGACCAGGCCGGACCACTCGTGGCCGAAGCGCAGCGGGTAGCTGCTGGGGCCGCCGTAGGCGCCGTCGAACAGGGCCTGGTCGCTGCCGCACAGGGTGACCCGGTCGACCTGGACCAGCACCTCGTCGGGGCCGAGCGGCGCGGTCGGCGGCTTCGCCTCGCCGACGGTGAGCCGGCCGGGGGCGGTCAGTCGCAGGTCCGCCCCGGCACTCATCGCGCACCGCCCGCGGGCGGCGCCTGGAGCGGCGGCAGGTGGTCGTTGAGCTCGGCCTCGATCCGCTCGCTCTCCTTGCGGGCCATGGTGATGCGCTCGCGCAGGCTGATCGAGTTGAGGCCCCACCACAGGTACCAGTTGTCGTTGGCGAGCACCCGCGCCTGGATCTCGTCGAGGAGGGCGTCGTCCTCGATGACCGCACGGGAGCAGTAGTACTTGGGCACGATGAATCGCTCCGTTCCGGTGATCATTCCCTCGGCGACGGCGGTGCCGTGCAGGGCGGTGCCCCGGCAGACCCGCAGGCCGAGCGTCCAGAAGGCGTGCACGTCGGGCGTGGCGGGCGGGACGAGCCGCTCCATCACGTCGAAGGTCTCGCGGACGGAGTCCCGGTCGTCGCCGGGGCTGCCGATGAACAGGCAGTGCTCGACCCGGATGCCGGCCTCGACGAACCTGCGGTGGGACTCGACGATCTGGCGCTGGCGGAAGTTCTTCTTCAGCCCGCGCAGGATCCGGTCACAGGCCGAGTCGGTGCCGAACTCCACGTAGTAGCAGCCGGTCCGGGCCATCAGGTCGACCAGTTCGGCGGTCACGTTGCCCGGGTTGACCATGCAGGACCAGGGCATCTCGATGCCCCGCCGGACGAACTCCCGCAGCACCTCCAGCGAGTAGTTGAGCGGCAGGTTGAACACCCCGTCGACGATCTCCAGGACCTCCAGGCCCTCGTCGCGCAGCCGCTCCACCTCGTCGGCGACCCGGGAGACCTCGTCGAACTTCACCCCGGTGCCGTCCACCAGGAAGTTGCTGCAGAAGACGCACTCCAGCACGCAGCCCTTCTTGGTCTGGATGGTCGCCGGCACCTTGAGGCTGCGGTCGTGCGTCTCGTACGAGTAGCTGAAGTACCGCTGGTCGTACAGCGCCGGGTCGGGGCGGGCCGCCTTGCGGTAGTCGATCCGGAAGACGGCGTCGCGGCGGTGGTACCCGCCGCCCGGGAGCGGGCGGATCACCCCGGGCACGTCCAGCGGCTCCTCGCCGCGGGCCAGGTGCTCCAGCAGTGGCTGGACCGACTCCTCGGCGAAGCCGGTGATCCCGTAGTCGGCCCGGACGAAGTCCATCAGGTCCTCGGGGACGGTGGAGAACCCCGGGCCGCCCAGCAGCACGGTGACGCCGGGCAGTTCGTCGCGCGCCCAGTCGGCCACCTCGCGGGCCAGCGGGGTGTAGACGACCGGCTCCAGCATGCTCTGCGAGTCGACGTTGCGGATCGATATCCCCACCACGTCGGGCTTGAAGGAGCCGACCGCCGCCCGCACCACCGGCTCGTCCTCCTCCTCCCACATCAGGTCCAGCGTCTCGACCCGGTGCCCGGCGGCCCGGGCCTGGGTGGCGATGGTGACCATGCCGATCGGCAGCACCGGCCGGAAGGACTTCAGCTTGTTGATCGACACGAAGAGCACCTTCACGGCCGGCCCCCGTCGACCTCGGCCAGCACCGCGACCAGGTGGCGCAGCTGCCGCTCGCTCTGGTGCCAGTGCACGACCAGCCGCAGCAGGCCCAGCCGGCGGGCCACCGAGGCGATCAGGCCGCGCTCCTCCAGCGCGTCCACCAGCTTCTCCGGGGCCGGGTGACGGACCGTCACCACGGTGAGCTCGGGTCGCGGGGCGACCTCGAAGCCGGCCTCGGTCAGCAGTCCCACCAGCAGCGCGCGCCGCTCCCACAGCCCGGCCACCGACGCCCGGTAGCCGCCGCGGCCCTGGGCGCGCAGCGCGGCCCAGGTGGCCAGCAGCGCGCCGCCGGGCCGGGTGCCGAGCAGGGCGTGGTGGTCGAGGGTGCCCCGGTAGTGCGAGGAGGTGCGCAGGGCGTCCGGCGCCTCCTGGTCGCGGAACAGGACGTGGCCCGCGGGGATCGGCGCGCCACCGTACTTGTGCGGGTCCAGCGTGACCGAGGAGACACCCGGGACGTCGAACCCGATCGGCGGCAGCGGCTCGCCCAGCTCCCGGGCGAAGGGCACCAGGAAGGCGCCGGTGGCGGCGTCCACGTGCACCGGCACGCCGAGCGCGGCGGCGTGCGCGGCGATCGCCGGCACGTCGTCCACGGCGCCCGACTCGGAGCTGCCCGCGGTGGCCACCACCAGGGCGGTGTCCGGGGTGATCAGCGGCAGCAGCCGGGCGGTGTCGACCCGCAGCCCTTCGTCGGAGGGGACCCGGACCACCTCGACCGCCAGCAGCGCGGCGATCTTGTCGAAGGAGAAGTGCGCGCTGTCGCCGAGCAGGACGCGGGCCGGCGCGCCGGCCCCGAACCGGGCCCGGTGGTGCCGGACGGCGGCGAGCACCGCCAGCAGGTTGGCCTCGGTGCCGCCCGAGGTGGCCACCCCGGACGCCCCCGGGCCGTCCATCAGGTCGGCCAGCATGGCCGTCACCTCGGCCTCGGCGCGCGGCAGCGAGGGGAAGATCCGGTTGTCGCCCAGATTGCTCTGCTGGTGGGCGGCGAACACCTGCTGGGCCACCGGCAGCGGCGTCGAGCAGATCGAGTTGAAGACGGTGCCGTCCCGGTAGTCGTGGTCGTCGGCGCAGAGGCCGGCCAGCTCGGCCAGCACCTGCTCGACGGGCGCGCCCCGGTCGGGCAGCCCGGCCGGGCGGTCGCCGGCGGGCTCAGCCGGCGGCGGGGACCCGGTGGGGGACGGCGAAGAACTGGGCAGCGTTGCCATGAGCGAGAGCCCTCACGATCTGCTCGGGGACACCATGGAGTCGGAGCCGGTGCACCGTCCGGGCCAGACCCAGCGGGTCGGCCGAGCCGAAGTGCAGGCCGGTGTTGAGCATCAGCCGCTTCGGGCCGAACCGCTCCAGCAGGCCCAGCACCTCGCGGTGCGACTGCTTCTCGCGGATCTGGAACAGCGCGTCCTGGCGCGGGGCGACCGCGATCCCGTACCCGCCGAGCCCGCGCAGCGCCGGGTGCTCGGCCAGCAGGTCGATCCGCCGCTCGTCCAGGTCGAGCAGGGCGATCGTGGCGGGGTCGATGCCGGCCCGTTCCACCGCGCCGGCCAGCGGCGCCAGCATCGCCCGGAAGGCCGGCAGCGCGGGTGGCGACTCCACCAGCACCGGCAGCGCGCGCGCCGACGCCAGCTTCAGCTGCCGCTCCAGCACCTCCACCTCGTCCGGGCCACCGGCCCGCAGCGACACCTCTCCCAGCGCCCGGACGCTCGGGTGGTCCAGGTACCGCTCCAGCACCTCGATCCCGGCCAGCGCGCCGCGCAGGTCCCCGATGTCGGCCGCGTGCACCGCGAGCGCCACGTGCAGGTCGATCCCGTACGCGGCGGCCCGTGCGGTCTCGGCCCCGGTGAGCCGCTCGAACCGGGCGGCGAAGGCGCTGCCGGACTCCCGGGTCTCCAGCGAGGCGGAGCACGGCGCGAGCGCGGTGAGCACCCCGCTGACGGCCATCAGCTCGTAGTCGTCCGCGTTGCGCAGGTCGGTGTGGATGTGATGGTCGAACAGCGGCGTCAGACCGGTCCCCTGCAGGGCCCGGGGGGCGAGCGGCGGCGGGGGCGGCGGCGGGCCGGGACGGTCGGCGGGCACGGCCGGCTCAGCCCCGCGGACCGGCGGCCGCGGCGGCGATCGCGGCGGTCAGCACCTCGCGGCTGCGGCGCAGCGCGTGCTCGTAGCGGTCGGCGTGGTTGTACAGCTCCACGCTGACGTAGCCGTCGTAGCCGCCGCGCCCGAGCACCGAGAAGAACCCGGCGAAGTCGATGTCGCCGTCCCCGGGGATCTCGTGGTGGTGCACCCGGCCCTTGATGTCCTCGACCTGGATGATCTTCGTGTAGGGCAGGTTCCGCTCGACCGAGCCGAGGTAGTCCTCCTCCACCACCCGGCAGTGCCCGAGGTCCTGGGCGAGGGCGAACCGGTCGGAGGCCAGCGCGTCGGCCAGCCGGGCGACCCCGTCGTTGCTCTCCAGGAAGAACTCCGGCTCGGGCTCCATCGCCAGCACCGCGCTGCCCGGACCGTCCAGCACCTGCCGCACGCCCTCGTCCAGCCACTGCCGGGCCTGCTCCTCGCCCACCTCGGCCTTGCGCTTGCCGGTGGCGAAGTTGACGTAGGGGATGCCCAGTTCGTCGGCGATCCGGACCGCCCGCAGCACGAGGTCGACGCGGCGGGCCCGGCCCTCGGCGGTGGGGTGGATCAGCGAGGGCTCGAACCGCTCCTCGCCCAGCAGGTTGTCGGCGCCCGCGGCCAGGCAGCAGGCCGTCAGTCCGGAGCGCTCCAGCGCCTTGCGGATCGGCGCGGCCTCGGCGGGGCCGAACGCGAACGGGTCCAGGTGGGCCGGGTGCAGCGAGAGTTCGATCCCCTCGTAGCCGGCGTCGGCGACCACCTCGATGGCCCGCTCCACCGGGATCGTCCGCAGGCCGTTGGCGTTGTAGGCGAGCTTGACCACGACAGTTCTCCTTGGTTCGTGCTGACCGGTCAGGTACGGGGTCGCGGGCGGCCGCCGGGGCGGCCCCGCGGTGTCGGCGCGCTCACTTCTCCGCGGTGGCGTGCACGTGGAAGTCGTGCCAGGTGCGCAGTTCGATCCGCCGGAACCCGGCGGCGCGCAGCATCTCCTCCAGCTCGTTGAGCGAGAAGCGCAGGTGCACCTCCTCGGGGCCGGCGCCGTCGGGCTGCCGGGCGTACCAGGCCTCGATCTCCCGGTCGCGCTCCTTGTCGGCGGTCTTGCGGTAGTCCGCCAGGGCGACCCGCCCGCCGGGGCGCAGCACCCGGTACATCTCGGCGATCGCGGCCGGGGCCTCGTCGGCCAGCTCGTGCAGGACGTAGGTGGAGATCACCAGGTCGGCGGCGGCGTCGGCGACGGGCAGCGGCACCACCGGGCCCACGGTGCGGGTCAGCCGGTCGGCCACGCCCTCCCGGGCGGCCCGGGTGGCGAGCACCTCCAGCAGCTCCGGGCTGCCGTCGACGCAGTGCACCGAGCCCTGCGGGCCGACCAGCCGGGCGGCGGGTACGGCCGCGTAGCCCGTCCCCGCGCCGACGTCGACCACCTGCTGGCCGGGGGCGGCGCCGACGCTGCGCAGCAGGTCCTGCACCTCGCCGAGCGCCCAGCGCAGCGGGCCGTCGAGCCGGTAGACCGTCTCGGCGATCTCCGGGGATTGCGCGTCGTACATGGATGACTCCTTCGGGAGGCCGAACAGGCCGTCGGGCCCTGCTGGTTCGGCGGTCGGAGGGTGTGCCGGGCGCGCCGGGCGGCGCGGGGTCGCGCGAGGCGGGCGGGGTGCGGGTGCCGGGCGGGGGTGCGGGGTGCTGGGTGCGGGAGCCGGCGGGCGGAGAGCCGGGCGCAGTGCCGGGCGGAGTGCTCAGGCTTCGGCGAGGACGCTCTTCAGCAGTGGCTCGGGCACCGGCGTCTCGTGGTCGCCGTCGACGATGTGCACCCGGCCGACCTCGGGCACCAGCACGAACCGCACCGCGCTGCCCGCCCGGCGCTTGTTGTCGCTGAGGATGACCTCGACGATCCGCTCCGGGGTGAACTCCCGGGGCAGCGCGGTCGGCGTGCCGATCAGGGTGCCCAGCAGGTGCTCCTGGCGGGCCAGGACCTCCGGGGCGGTGATCCCGAGCCGGATGCCCAGCCGGGCCGCCGCGCACATCCCGATCCCGACCGCCTCGCCGTGCAGCAGCGCGCCGCCGGAGAGGAACTCCACCGCGTGGCCCACCGTGTGGCCGTACTCCAGGATGATGCCGGCGCCGCGTTCGCCCGGGTCCTGCGCCAGGATGCTCAGCTTGCTGCGCACCACCTCGTGGCAGACGCCGAGCAGGTCGTCCCGGATGCCCGTCACCCCGTCGGCCAGCAGGCCCTCCATCCGGTCGACCCAGGCGGCGTCGTTGACCAGGCCGTTCTTCAACGCCTCGACCAGGGCGCTGCGGTGCTGGCGCTCCGGCTCGCTGCGCAGCATCGCCACGTCGGCCCAGATGAACAGCGGCGCGTGGTAGACGCCGAACTGGTTCTTGCCGAGGGCGCCGTTGACGGCCTGCTTGTTGCTGAGGGTGCCGTCGGTGAGGTTCAGCATGGTGGTCGGGATCTCGACGAAGCGCAGGCCCCGGTAGACCATGGCGGCGGCGAGCCCGGCCAGGTTGCTGATCATGCCGCCGCCGAGCGCGCCGACGATCGAGTCCTTGGTGGCGCCGGCGGCCACCAGGCGCTCGCAGAGGGCGGTGAGTTCGGGCCAGCCCTTGACGCTCTCGCCCTCGGCCACGGTGATCAGATTGACGGCGACGCCGGCCCGGCCGAGCCGGTTCGCGAGGTCCCGGCCGAACAGCTCGTACAGCGGCTGGCTGGTGACCAGGTAGAACTCGTCGAACGCGTGCCGGCCCAGGTACTCGGGCAGCCGGTCGCCGATGGACTCGCCGAGATAGTACGGGCAGCTCGGGCTGGTCCCGCTGGAAAGTTCGATGATGGTTCCGTCGGACACGTCGGTCCTTTCGCGCAGGGTGTCGGAACGGGTGGTGTCGGAACGGGTGGTCCTGGGGCGCGTGGTCCCGGACGCGTGGTCCCGGACGGGTGGTCCCGCGGCCGCGGTCGTGCGCGGGGGTGCTCCCGGTGGTGCGGGCGGGCCCGCGTGCGCGGCGCTGTGCTCCCGGCGTGCGCGGTCGGCAGCGTCCGGGGCGGCGGTGCGCGGGTGGGCGGCGGGCGGGACGGCGGATCGGTGCGGGGGCGCCGTCGCGGCTCAGCGGTGCGGCGGGCGGGTGGTGCGGCGGTTCGGCGTTGAGCGGTGCGGCGGTGCGGCGGTGCGGCGGTGCGGCGGTTCAGCGGTTCAGCGGTGCGCGAGGTAGCCGTCGAGGTCGAGCAGCCCATTGCCGCTGACGCAGGCGACGATCACCTCGGCCCGCCCGGACTCCCGGGCCAGGACGGCGCGGTCCACGGCCGCGCGCAGCGCGTGGCAGGACTCGGGCGCGATCAGCATCCCCTCGGTGGAGAGCACCAGCCGCCCGGTCTCGAACACGTCGGCCTCCTCGTACGCGACCGCGTCCAGCAGTCCCTGGCCGCGCAGCACGCCGATGATGGGCGAGCCGCTGTGCTGGCGCAGACCGCCGACGTGGGTCTCCGGGAGCTCGTAGTCGCGGCCCAGGGTGTACGACTTGCCGAGCGGGGTGACGCCCTCCGGGTCGGCGTGGTCGTAGGCGAGGGTGCCCCGGGTGAGCCGGGGGGCGCTCGCGGACTCCGCGCCGAGCAGCAGCAGGCCGTCGCCGCGCTCCGCCTTCTCGGCCAGGTAGGGGCCCATGAAGCCGCCGAGGTTGCTGCCGCCGCCGACGCAGGCGACCAGCGCGTCCGGCCGCTCGCCGAGGGCGGCCAGCTGGGCCTTGGTCTCCTGGCCGATGACGGTCTGGTGGATCAGCACGTGCGCCAGGTTGCTGCCGGAGATGTAGCGGGTGTCCGGGTGCAGCGCGGCGTGGCTGATCGCCTCGCCGATCGCGGTGCCGAGCGAGCCCAGCAGGTGCCGCCCGTCCCGCAGCAGGGCCTTGCCGACCGGCGTCCGTTCGCTGGGGGAGGCGTGCACCTCGGCGCCGAGCATCTCGATCAGGGCACGCCGGCCGGGCTTCTGGCGGGCCGAGACCCCCGCCCAGTAGATGACGGCCTTGAGGCCGAAGCGGCGGGCGGCCCAGGCCACGGCGTGGCCCCACTGGCCGGCGCCGGTCTCGGTGACCAGCGTGTCGACGCCCTGTTCGGCCGCGAAGTGGGCCTGGGCGATGGCGGAGTTGAGCTTGAAGCTGCCGGTGGGCAGGACGTCCTCGCGCTTGAGGTAGATCCGGGCCGGCGTCTCCAGGTACCGCTCCAGGGCCCGGGCCCGCAGCAGCGGGGTGGGGCGCCCGATCGAGGCCAGCTCCTCGCGCACCTGGGCCGGGATCGGCAGGAAGGGTTCGGTGGCACCGTCCTGGGCGCGGACGGCGTCGAGCCGGATCCGCTGCTGCAGGGCGAGCCGGGAGCCCCAGGCGTCGTGCTCCGCGCCCTCGGGCTCGCGGGGCGGCGGGACGGGGCCGGGGAGGCTGGGGACGAGGTTGAACCAGTGCGAGGGGACCTCGCGGGGGTCCGCTGCGGCCGGCACCGGTACGGGGGTCCACTGGGCGGCTGGAGTCACGATGCATCCCTCTCGTCATCCGGATGGGGGAACCGCGCACGTCAGTTCTCGCAGCGAAACGACCGGGTGAGAAGCGGTTGGAGCGTTGTTGACCGGCTCAGTCAAGCTTTGGATCGGTTGCCGGGGGAGGACTTGACCGCAACGGTGGAAAAGCGGTCCCGGACCGGCTCACTCCTGGGCGAAGCCCGGGTCAGACGCCCGGGCCGGCGCCCGGCCGACGGACCGGACCGCGCGACCGGGCGCGCGGTGACCGTCGCCGCGCCGTCTCGTTCCCCCCTGCGGGGGCCTCCGGCCGCCCTGCCCACCGGCGCCCCGGGCGCCCCGACCCACAGCCGTACGGGAGTTCCGCACCATGAGTACCACCGGCAAGGCAGCGAAGACCGACCACCGCAAGCTCGGCGGCGCGCTGTACAGCGCCAAGGCCGTCCCGGAGCCCGTCGAGGTCCCGGAGTTCGACTTCCTGGCCGTCGACGGCGCCGGCGACCCGCAGCGCGGCCCCGAGTTCGGGCCCGCCGTCGCCGCGCTGTACGCCGCCTCGTACGCCCTCAAGTTCGCCGTCCGGGCCGACACCGGGACGGACTACGCGGTGATGCCGCTGGAAGGTCTGTGGAGCAGCGGTGACCCGGAGTTCGACGCCCTCTCCGCCGACTCCTACGGTCCCGGCGCCCGGGCCGGCTGGGAGTGGACCCTGCTGATCCGCCAGCCCGTCCCCTACACCGACGCGCAACTCTCCGCCGCGCTCGCCAAGGCGGCGGCCAAGGCCGGGGCGGAGGCGGCCGGCCGGCTGCGCCGGAAGACCTTCGCCGAGGGCGGCTGCGTCCAGGTGCTGCACAAGGGCCCCTACGAGACCGAGCCGCGGACCGTGAAGCTGCTGCACGACTATCTGCACACCGAGGGTCTGCGCGAGGCCGGCCGGCACCACGAGATCTACCTCTCGGACCCGACCAGGACGGCGCCCGAGCGACGCCGTACCATCCTGCGCCAGCCGGTGTCCTGAGGCGTCGGCACACCCGGGCACGGGCCGGTGACCTCCGGTGGCCGCCGTGGCGCACCTCCGTGCACCGGTTGCGGCCCGCTGGACAGCCATGGACGCCCCCCCTAGCATCGTGAGAATCCCCGTCAGGGCCAGGAGCCCGTCGGGGCCCGTCTTTCGCCCGTCCCCGGGAGCTGCTGTCAGGGCATGTCCGTTCGCCGGGCATGCCCCGGGGCGATGGGATCCGGACGTCCGACCCTGGCGCGCACGGGGGGTGATCGCGCAGGTAGTCCTTGAGGTGCGATCGATTGACATGCCATCGGTCGGTCCGTCGTCAGGCGTCGGCCCCACAGGCCCGGAATCGGCTCCGGTCGCCCGTCGGACCCGCCCGGCGGACCCGAGAAGCGGAGGGCTTCAGTCTGCTATGAAGATCGACACACTGAGCAGCCACGACGAGCGTCTGCGCCGGGCCATCCCCCACATCGTGGCCCAGGTCAGGGACGGTGAGGCGGCCGTCTCCCTGGAGGAGCTGGCGATGGCCACCAACACCTCGCCCGACTACCTGCGCCGGGTCTTCCGGCACCAGGTCGGCGAGCCGATCCACCGCTACGTGCGCAGGCTGAGACTCTCCCTGGCGGCCTACCGGCTGGTCTACGGCGACCGCACGATCATCGACATCGCCGTCAGCGCCGGGTACAACTCGCACGCGGCGTTCACCCGCGCGTTCCGGTCCGCCTACGGGATATGTCCCACCGACCTGCGCACCAATCCGCAGAACACGACCTGGCCCACCGCCGGCGCGGCCGGCGCGGACATCCGTCCGGCCGCGATCCCGCAGCGCCGGGTCGCGTTCTACTCCCACCTCGGCCCGATCGACAGCGCCGACACCGCCTGGGAGCGGCTGCGGGGCTGGCTCACCACCCACGGCCACTGTCCGGCCCGCTCCAAGGCCCTGGGCGTCTCCTACGACGACCCGGACTTCTTCATCGGGGCCCGGACGCGGCACGACATCTGCGTCCCGGTCTCGGACCGCTTCGATCCGCAGACCCGCGACGGCATGGGCGTCCAAGTGGTGCCCGCCTCCACCGGTCTGGCGATGCGTCACGTCGGACCGCCCGAGCTGATCCCGTTCACCTACATGCACCTGGCGGTCAGTGCCGCCACCAAGGGCATGCAGCGCACCGAGCGCCCGCCGCTGCCCTACTACCTGGAGTTCTCCTCCTTCCCGTCGGCCCACCCCGAGCGCCAGGTCGCGGTGGACGTCTACCTGATGCCGCACACCTGCCGGGGGTGAGGCGGAGCGCGCCCGGGCAGCGGGCACGCCCCCACGGGCCCCGGGCGGTCGCCCGGGGCCCGCGAACCCCGTCGGGGACGTCCGTCAGGTGCTGAAGACCCCGACCTCGTAGAGCGAGTAGCCCCAGCCGGTGCCGCGTTGGAGCCCGTGCACCCGGACGTACCGGGCCGGGACGCCGGCGAACCGCGCGGTGTCCAGGCCGCCGGCACCGGTGGTGGTGGACCACACGGACTGCCAGCCGGTCCCGTCGGTGGAGACCTCGATGCGGTACGCCCTCCCGTAGGCGCGCTCCCAGTCCAGGGTGACGCGGCCGACCAGGGTGGTCGCGCCGAGGTCGATCCGCAGCCACTGGTCGTCGCTCCAGTCGCTGGCCCAACGGGTGCCCCGGTCGCCGTCGACCGCCCGGGCCGCCGCGTAGCTGGTGAACGGGTTCCACTCCGTCGAGGCCGCCGTGACCGTCGAGCCGGCGGCGAGGTTCACCGCGGCGCGGTGGCGCTCGGTGGCCCCCCAGGTGCCGAGGTAGGACTCGGCGCCCCGGAAGAGGTCGTCGACCACGCCCTGCCCGCCGACCAGCCGGATCTCCTCCAGCCAGTCCGGGACGAGACCGTAGTGCGCGGCGCCGTCGGTGTTGTAGTCCCAGGTGCGCTCACCGGTGGTCTGGCGGTCGACGACGGAACCGCCGTCGGCGGTGCGGAACGGGTACCGGACCGGGTTCGGGGCGTTGGCACCGGGCGGGGCCGGCCAGCCGCCGAGGCCGTTCATGTCGGTGCCGTAGCCGTAGCCCACCCCGTACTTGTCGCGCAGCGCGTCAGTGCGCCGGGCCTCCGCGCTGAACGCCTCGGCGCCGTTCATGTACTGGGCGACGAAGCCGCCCAGCTTGTAGACGCGCTCGGTCCAGTCGAGGTCCATCCAGCTGTGCGAGGAGATGACGCCCGGGTACGAGGCCGATTCGAGGACGTCGAAGGCGCGGTCGGCCGCCTTGACGCTCATGTGGTCGACCTCCAGCATCATCCTGCGCTGCATCATGCCGCGCAGGGCGTACTCGCCCAGCTCGGTGAGGCCGCGGGTGTTGCACCGCGCGCCGGCCGCGTAGGACGGGACGGCCACTCCCGGCGGCAGCGAGCTCTGCGCGGCCGGCGCGGGGGCGAGGCCGATCGGGTTGTCGTGCTGCGGCCCGGCGCACTGCTCCGTCGCCCAGAAGGTGCCGGTGGACAGGAACTGGCCGACGTTGATGGCCGTGCCGAGGGCGCCCTCGTCGAACCGCACCCCGCACAGCGCGTTGTCGAACTTGTGGCAGAGGAACATGCTGCGCACGCCCAGGCCGTACAGCTCGTCCAGGCCGCGGTCGATGTCGGCCCGGCTGCACTGCGCGATGTCCAGGACCTGCTTGCAGCCGAACGGCTCGGACGTCTCCACGCCGAGCACGACGGCGAGTTTGCCCTGCTCGATCACCGAGCGGGCCTGCGCGCTGTCGGTGACGATCCGGAACCAGCCCTTGCCCGGACCGCCGTACATCCGGTCGATGTAGGCCTGCAGCTCGTAGGTCTTCCGCGCCTGGAGGCGGATGGAGTCCATCTCGTCGCAGCCGCGGTCCTTGAAGAAGTAGATCGAGCAGATCACCCCGTTGGTGACCAGGTCGTCGACCAGCACCCGCTGGCCGCCGCGCCAGGCCCGCTCGACCCAGGCGTAGTAGTTCTGTTCGTGGGTCAGCGAGTCGTGGGCCGGCCAGTCCTTGAAGGTGGGCCAGCCGACCGGGTCGTGCTTGCCGTCGCCGCCCTTGGTGATGAGGTCGAAGACGGCGAGCGAGCCGTCGGGGTAGTGCTCGGGGCAGTCCTTGAGCGCGTCCGCGATCCCCGACTCGGAGAACGTGCTGCCGCACAGGAGCCGCCCGCCGAAGGCCTCGTTGGACATCAGGTGGTCGTGCGCGTCGACGAAGCCGCGGACCCGGCCCTGGGCGTCGGTGCCCCGGAAGGGCTCGCCGGTGACGCCGATCTGCGAGTCGGGCGCGGGCCGCGCGACCGGGTCCCACCAGCCCGTCCCGCCCGAGGCCCCCGGCGCGGGGGCGGCGAACACCAGGGCGAGGAGGGTCAGCAGGGAGGCCAGGGCCGTGACGAGTCTGCGTCTGCGGAAGGGGTGTCGGGTCATGGTCACCACTCAGGTCTTCGGTGCGCGGACGACGCGGAGGAACGGCCGGCCGGCGGGGCGCCTGACCGCCCCGGCCGGGCGACTGTCATGTCCCGCGTACTCGGTGTGACGAGAATCGCCACTGTTGGATTCTTAGTCAATAGCCATGGACAGATGGGCCGTTGGCGTGCTCGGCCGTAGCCCGACGGGTGGCACGGCCGGGCGGGTGTTCCGGCAGCGGATCGCTGCCGGAACACCCGCGACCGACTCAACCCGTCGGTCGCGCGGCGGCTCCGGTGCAACGGAGGGCGCCGAAATCCCCTGATGCGACGTGGCATCGGCCGGGGCGGCCGGCTCGGGAACGGCCGCCCCTGCGGCGGTCGTCTCCCGGTCGGACGGACTGTAGACCGGCGCGGTCTGGCGATGCGAGGGGAGCGCCGGACACGAGGGGCCGGACACGAGTTTTGGCACACCCGGACACCGCTGTGGCCAGGGCGGCAGCGGGTGACGGACCCCGGTCCGGGCCTCCCGCCGGTTGTGAGGCGCCGGACATCGTGAGGCACCGCCAGGGACGAGTGGTGGCGCGCCCCGGGAGGAGTGCATCATCGGGGGCAGCCCGAGGGGCCGGAAAGGGGTGCAACCCACCGGACTCAACCGAGTGGTAACGGGCATGACGTGGCATCAGGTCGGCCCGGACGAGGCAGTGCCTCGACCAGGGCCACGAACGTGAGGACTCTTTCGTGAGTCGAGGATCCAGGGACGGCCGGGGATCGGCGAATGGCCGGTGGCCCGGGAACGGCCGGGGTGCCGCCGCGGGCGGCGGCGCGGCGGACCGCACCCGCTCGGCCGCCGCGGCCGTGGTGGTGGTGTCGGTGATGGGCGCGGCCGGCGCGGCGGCACTGGCGGGGATGCGGACGGCGGAGATCGGTGTGGTGCTCGGGCCGGCCGGCGCGGTCGCCGTGCTCCTGGTGCGTGAACTCGCCCTGCGTTCCCTCGCCGCGGCCGGGGTGGTCGCCGCGGTGATGGGCGAGTCGGGCGCCCTGGCACTGTCCGGTCTGGGGGGCCGGGAGATCGGTGCGGTCCTGGGGATCGGTGGCGCGGTCGCCGTGCTCCTGGTCCGCGAGCTGCGCCGCACCCGGCGTCCGAGCCGATGAGCGGGCCCGCCGAGCAGACCCCCGGGGCCGTGCGTCGGGCCCGTGCGCAGATCCATGTCCGTCGCCTCGCCGAGGAGTTGAACCAGGCGAGGCTCGCCCGGGGGATGAGCCACCGTGCCGTCGCGGCGGCGCTGCATGGCACCGCCGGGTGCTCACCGGCCTCGGTGAACCGGGCGCTCGGCGGCGAGACCCTGGTCGGTCGGGCGGCCACCGAGGCGATCGGCGCGGCCGTGGGCGCCCCTCCGGACCGGGTGCGCGCCCTGTGGGAGAAGGCGGCCGCCAACCGGACGCCGGTCTACCCACCGCTCCCCGGGGCCGGTGGGCGGCCGACCAGGCGAACCACGCTCGCCCTGGACCGGCCGCTCGACCTGATCACCCAGCCCCACGAACTCATGGACGCGGTGCGGGTGCTCCGGGCGCAGCGCGGCCGCCCCGCGCTGCGCACGATGGCCGCCGCCGCGGCACGGCGCGGGTACGCGGTGGGCCGCAGCACCATCGACGAGTTCCTGACCGGCCGGGCGGTGCCGACCTGGCGCACCCTCCAGGGCTGTCTCGCGGCGCTCGGGGTGGCCGAGCGCGAGTTCGAGGTGTGGCGGGTGGTCTGGTCCCGGGTCACCGTGGCGGCGTCGGGCCGGGAGGGCGGGCCGGTCGGAGCGGTGGGCCTGCCGCCGGCGGACGGGTCCGAGGCTCCAGCGGCTCATCAAGGGCCCGGACTTCCCCCGCGACCGGGCCCGTCCGTCCCGCCGCCGCGGCGTCCCGCGCCCCGGCTGCCGGACATCTCCGCGCTGCTGCGGGCGGCCCGGTCCGGGGTCGTCGGCGACCCGTCCCGGCGGCCGGCCGGGCGTCCGCCGGGCGTCACCACCCTGCTGCGGTTCGCCGAGGAGGCCGCGACGACGTACGCGGCGGAGAGCCACTTCCTCCCGGGTGTGCCCTTTCCGGGCCCGGCCGTGCCGTGGAGCGGGAGCTGCGCGTCGTGCCGGCGGCCGCTGTGGGTGGTGCTGGCCGAACTGCGCCCCGGTGAGGGGGCCTGTGGCCACTGTGCAGAGCGTGTGATCCGCGCGCCCCGGTCGGCCGGCTGACCGGCCCGGAGCGGTGCGGCCGGGGCGGAGCGCCGGGCCCGGTCGGAGGGGGTGGGCGAACGGGACGGTGCCGCCTTCGGCACCGTCCCGTTCGCGTCGTGGTGGCGCGGGGTTCGCTCCGGGCGCTCCCGGCGCTCCGGGCGGTCGCGGCGTCGGTGCGCCCGTGAGCAAGGCCTGTGCAGGGAGAGAGCACCGGCCGCCCCGAAGCGGCCATACCGTCCGTGGTGTTCCGCGCGGCGACCGGGTTCCGGCCCGCCGGACCGGACCGCGTGCGACCCGCGTCGCGGCGGTCCGCGCAGCTCTTCCACCGCATCGGAGTAGGCATCATGACGACCAGTGAGAGCTCCCCGGCCGAACCGCCCGGTGGCCGCCGCTTCGAGCCGGACCTGCGCCGGATGACGCGGATCAACCTGCGGCCGATCGCCTCGCCGATGCCGCTCGGGTTCTACGCGGTCGGGATCGCCTCGGTGCTGGTCGGCTGCTTCCAACTCGGCGTCTTCGAGGACGGCGCACGGCGTGCGGTGGGCCTGGCGATCCTGCCGGCGTTCGTCCTGCAACTGGTGGTGGCGGTGTTCGCCCTCGGTGCCCGGGACGTCCTCGCGGCGACCCTGATGGCCTGCTTCTCCGGCCTCTGGCTGGCGAGTTCGCTCGTCCTGGTGGTCGAGCCGGTCGGCGGCACCCGTGTCCTGGGGGTGCTGAACGCGACCTTCGCGCTGTTCGCGCTGATGATGGCGGCGGTCGCGGGTCGCAAGCGGGCCCTCTGGCTGGTGCTCTGCGCCGCGGTGCCCCGGTTCGCGGTGGCCGCGCTGGCCAACCTGACCGGTGTCGCCTGGCTGGGCACCCTTTCCGGCGCCCTCGGGCTGCTGCTCGCCGCTGTCGCCCTCTACACCGCGTTCGCGCTGATGCTGGAGGACATGCGGGGCGGGGAAGTCCTGCCGATCGGCCGCAGCGGCCCCGCCCACCACGCGGTGGAGGGCGATCTGACGGTCCAACTCCGCGATCTCGAACGCCAGGCCGGCGTACGCCGCACCCTCTGACCTCCTCCTGGCCCGTTCCCCCGGCCTCCTCCCGAAAGCGACGATCATGGCAGAATCCATGCCCGTCGGCGGCACTGTGCCCGCTGCCGGCCCGCCCCAGCACCCCGCCGACCTGGTACTGCGCAACGCGAAGATCCACACCGGCGACCCGGCCCGGCCCCGGGCCCGCGCGCTCGCCGTCCGCGACGGCCGGGTGCTCGCCCTGGGGGACGAGCGCGACGTCGCGGCCCACCTCGGCCCGGACACCAGGGTGGTCGACGGCCTGGGCCGACGGGTCGTCCCCGGGCTCAACGACTCCCACCTGCACGTCATCCGCGGCGGACTGAACTACGTCCTGGAACTGCGCTGGGACGGCGTGCGCTCGCTGCGCCGGGCCCTGGCGATGCTCCGCGAGCAGGCGGCCCGCACCCCGAAGGGCCAGTGGATCCGGGTGGTCGGCGGGTGGACGGCCGAGCAGTTCGCCGAGCGGCGGCCGCCCACCCCGGCCGAACTCAACGCCGCGGCACCGGACACCCCGGTCTTCGTCCTGCACCTCTACCAGTCCGCGATTCTGAACCGGGCCGCCGTGCGTGCGGCCGGCTTCACCCGCGACACGCCCGATCCGCGCGGCGGGCAGATCGTCCGGGGCCGCGACGGCGAACCCAACGGCGTCCTGCTGGCCGCCCCCGGCGCGCTGGTGCTGTACTCGACGCTGGCGAAGGCCCCCGCGCTGGACGCGGCCGACCGCAAGACCTCCACCCGGCACTTCCTGCGCGAGCTCAACCGCTTCGGCCTCACCTCGGCGGTGGACGCCGCCGGCGGCTTCCAGAACTTCCCCGAGAACTACGCCACCGTCATCGAGTTGGCCCGCGAGGGGCAGCTCACGCTGCGCATCGGCTACCACCTGTTCCCGCAGACCGCCGGACAGGAGCTCGACGACCTGCGCCGCTGGGTCGAGACGGTCCGCCCGGACGAGGGCGACGAGTGGCTGCGGCTGAACGGCGCGGGGGAGAACCTCACCTGGGCCGCCGCCGACTTCGAGAACTTCAGCGAGCCCCGGCCCGAACTGGAGGCCGGCTACGAGGGCCGCTTCGAGCAGGCCGTCCGGTTGCTGATGGAGCACGGCTGGGGCTTCCGGCTGCACGCGACGTACGACGAGACCATCCGGCGCGACCTCGCGGTCTTCGAGCGGCTCGCCGCGGACGGGCTCTTCCCGGCCGGCAACCGCTGGCTCTTCGACCACGCCGAGACCGTCTCCCCGGACAGCCTGGAGCGGATCGCGGCGCTCGGCGGCGCGATCAGCGTGCAGAACCGGATGTCCTTCCAGGGCTCGGCGTTCGTGGACCGCTACGGCGCCGAGGCCGCCGCCAGGACCCCTCCGGTGACGGAGATGCTGGCGCTCGGCCTGCCGGTCGCGGCCGGCACCGACGCCACCCGGGTCTCCTCCTACAACCCGTGGGTGGCCCTGCACTGGCTGGTGACCGGGCGGATCGTCGGCGGTCGCGGACTCTACCCGCCGGAGCGGCTGCTCTCCCGGGAGAGCGCGCTGGAGCTGTACACCCGCGGCGGCGCCCGGATCACCGGCGAGGAGGAGTCGAAGGGGCTCCTGAAGGAAGGTTTCCTCGCGGACTTCGCGGTGCTCTCCCAGGACTACTTCACGGTGCCCGCGGCGGACATCCCGCACATCGAGGCCGTGCTGACCGTGGTGGGCGGCCGCCTGGTCCACGCGGCGGCCGAGTACGAGGGCCTGGACGAGGCGGCGCCGCCGATCAGCCCGGCCTGGAGCCCGGTCGCCCACTTCGGCGGCTACCAGGCCTCCCCGCCGCCCTCGACCTCCGGCGCCCGGCAGGCCGACCGCCTGGCCGAGGTGGCGGCCGGTGCCGAGGAGCAGTACCGGTGGCGGCTCGCCCGCGGCCTGGAACCCGCCGGCCCGGCCGGCTTCGTCGACCCCTGCTTCGGGGGCTGACCAGCGGGGCCCGGGGCGCACCGCGAATCCCCGGCCGCCCCGGCCGCCCCGGCCGCGACGACCACCCGACGCTCCCTGCCCCTCCCTTCCCTGTCCCGACCCTCCCGATTCAAGGAGCCGACCATGACCGACCTCACCCCCGCACCCGACATCGACCTCACCGGCGTCTCGGCCCGGCCCAGCCCGGACCTCATCTCGCCCGACAACGCGATGATGCTGTTCGTCGACCACCAGCCGCAGATGTTCTTCGGCGCGGCGAGCGCCGACCGCGCCGGGGTCATCAACGCGACCGTCGGCCTGGCCAAGGCCGCCCGGGTCTTCGACGTCCCGGTAGTGCTCTCCACCGTCGCGGCGGAGTCCTTCTCCGGGCCGATCCTGCCGCAGCTGCGCGCGGTCTTCCCCGAGCACGAGGTCGTGGACCGCACCTCGATGAACGCCTGGGAGGACACCGCACTGGTCGAGGCGGTCAAGGCCACCGGCCGCCGCAAGATCGTGCTCTCCGGCCTCTGGACCGAGGTCTGCCTGGTCCTGCCGGCCCTGTCCGCGATATCCCAGGGCTACGAGGTGTACGTGGTCGCCGACGCCTCCGCCGGCGTCACGCCGGCCGCGCACGAGCACGCCCTCCAGCGGATGACCGCCGCCGGCGCGGTGCCGGTCACCTGGCTCCAGGTGCTGCTGGAGCTCCAGCGCGACTGGGCCCGCACCGAGACCTACGCGGACACCCTGGACGTGGTCAAGGAGCACGGCGGCGCGTACGGGATGGGCGTGGTCTACGCGCAGTCCATGATCGACCCGCACGCCGCGGGCTGACCGGGAACGGAACGAGACCATGGACACCGGTATGCTCATTCTCCGCCTGGTGACCGGGCTGCTGATCGCCGGCCACGGCATCCAGAAGGTCAGCTACCGGCTCGACGGCAGCGGCCTCGCGGGCGGCACCGAGGAGTTCCGGCACGACGGCTTCCGCGGCGGGACGCTCACCGCGCTCGCCGCCGGAGCCGGCCAGATCGGCTCGGGCCTGCTGCTGGCCGCCGGGGTGCTGACCCCGCTCGCGGCGGCCGGCGCGGCCGGGGTGATGACGGTCGCCCTGACCGTGAAGTGGCCGCACGGCCTGTGGGTGCAGAAGGACGGCTACGAGTACCCGTTGGTGCTGATCGTCGTCGCCACGGTGCTCGCGCTCACCGGGCCCGGCCGCTACTCCGTCGACCAGGTCCTGGGGTTGGCGCCCTGGGCCGCCTGGTGGGTGGCGGTCACCCTGCTGGGCGGCGTCGGCAGCGGGCTCGCCGTCCGCGTCCTGCTGCACCGCCCGGCCCCGGCACCCGCCGGCTCCTGAGGACGGGTCCCTTCGCCCGCCCGCCCGACCCCAACCCCCCTGATACCCCTCCACCCCTGACCTGTTCGACGCTCCCCGGCCCGGCCCACCGGCCAGGGCCCAGCACCGACATCGAAAGGCGCGTCATGCCCTTCATCACGCTCTCCGACGGCTCGCAGAAGTTCTTCAAGGACTGGGGCACCGGCCGTCCGGTGGTCCTCTCGCACGGCTGGCCGCTGAACGCCGACGCCTGGGACAGCCTCGCCGTCGCGGTCGCCGAGGCCGGCTATCGGGTCGTCGCCCACGACCGGCGCGGCCACGGCCGCTCCGGCCAGACCTGGGACGGCAACCACATGGACCAGTACGCGGACGACCTGGCCGAGCTGATGGAGCGGCTCGACCTCACCGACGCCGTCCTGGTCGGCCACTCGACCGGCGGTGGCGAGGTCGCCCGCTACCTCGGCCGCCACGGCAGCGACCGGGTGCGCAAGGCCGTGCTGCTCGGCGCGGTGCCGCCGCTGATGCTGCGGACCGAGGCCAACCCCGAGGGCACCCCGATCGAGGCCTTCGACGGCATCCGGGCCGGTGTGGCCGCCGACCGGTCGCAGTTCTACCACGACCTCAGCGAGGCGTTCTTCGGCTTCAACCGGCCCGGCGCCGAGGTGTCCGAGGGCAAGCGCCGCGAGTTCTGGCTGCAGGGCATGCAGGCCGGCCTCAAGGGGGCCCTGGGCTGCGTCGAGGCGTTCTCGGAGACCGACTTCACCGAGGACCTCAAGAAGATCGACATTCCGGTCCTGGTCGCCCACGGCGACGACGACCAGATCGTCCCGATCGCCGCCTCCGCGGAGAAGAGCGTCGAGCTGTTGTCCCAGGGCATCCTCAAGGTCTACCCGGGGGCCCCGCACGGCCTGGTCGGCGCGTACGAGGCCGCGTTCACCAAGGACCTGCTGGAGTTCGTCGCCGGCTGACCCGGCCGGTCGCCGCCCGGCCCCGGACTCCTCCGGTCCGACCCCGCGAGGACCGGTTCCGGCCGGCTCGATCGGCCACGCACCACCGCGCCACTGCACGCCCCGAGCGCCCCTCACCTGCGCCGACGCGCGGCCGAGGGGCCCTCGGGCGTTCCCGGACCGGCACGCGGACCGCCGTCGGGCGGTTAGCCTTGAGCCTGCCCGGCGACGGGTCGCCGTCGGGCGGCCCCGGCCCGTCGGGTCCCGCGCGCCCGCGCGGGGAGCGACGATCTGCCGACCCCCTCCGGGCGGTCGCCGGCCCGGGGAGCGACGGTGCGGGAGATCTGCGGTCCGCTCCTGGTCGGTCGCCGGCGGGAGACGGACCTGCTGGACGCGGCGCTGACCCGGGCGGCCGGTGGCGCGGGCGGCTCGGCCGTCCTGGTGCGGGGCGAGCCGGGGGTCGGCAAGAGCACGCTGCTGGAGCGGACGGCCCGCGAGGCACGCGCGCGCGGGTTCACCGTGCTGAGCGCGGTCGGCGCCGAGGCGGAGACCGACTTCGCGTTCGGGGCGCTCCACCAGGCCGTCTGGGCCCTGCTGGCCGACTCCCGCGCACTGTCGGCCCATCAGCGGGTGGCCCTCGAAAGCGCCCTGGGCGTCCAGGCCGGGACCGCGCCGAGCGGGTTCGCCGTCGGCGCCGCCACGCTGGCCCTGCTGGCCGAGGCCTCGCTGGGCGGGCCGCTCCTGCTGCTGCTGGACGACCTGCACTGGATCGACTCCTCCAGTGCCACGGTGTTCGCGTTCGTCCGCAGGCGCTGCGCCGAGCTGCCGCTGGTGGTCGTCGGCGCGAGCCGCCCGGCTGGTCCGGTGGCCCAGTCGTGGTCGGCCGAGCCCATCGAGGTGCGGGCACTCGCCGAGCCGGACGCCGCCCTGCTGTTGCGGCGGAGCTACCCGCAGCTGGCGGCGACCGCCGCCCGGCGGGTCCTGCGGGAGGCGGCCGGCAACCCGCTCGCGCTGGTCGAGCTGCCGCGTCAGCTGGCCGCGGACCAGCGGCGGGGGGTCGTCCCGCTGCCCGACCGCCTTCCGTTGGGGCGTCACCTGGAGCGGATGTTCGCCGGGCGGCTCGCCGCGCTGACCCCGTCCGCCGGCCGGCTGCTCCTGCTGGCGGCACTCGCCGCCGGGCCGGACTCCTCCGGCGGGGTGTGGCTGCGGGCCGTCGCCGGCGAGGACGCCCAGGAGGCCCTGGCGCAGATCGAGGCCGGCGGGCTGGCCCGGCTGGACCACGCCGGCCGGCTGGTCTTCCGTCACCCCTTGGTGCGCACGGCCGTGATCTCGGCGGCCACGCCGGCCGCGCGGCGCGAGGCGCACCGCGCGCTCGCCGCCCGACTGGCACCGGAGGACCCGCAGCGGCTGGTGCACGAGGCGTCGGCGGCGCTGTTCCCGGACGAGGACCTGGCCCGCCGGCTCCAGGAGGCCGGCAGCCGGCTGGCCCGCCGGGGCGGCGACGCGGAAGGGGCGTTGCTGCTGGACCGCGCCGCCGCGCTCAGCGCCGACCCGGACGAGCGGGCCCGGCGGCTCACCTGGGCGGCGGTGATGGCGGCCCGCGGCGGCCGGCTGCGGCACAGCGCGGCCCTGGTGGCGGAGCTGCGGACCCGGCCGGTGCCGCCGGACATCGCGCCGCTGTTCGCCTACGCGGTGGTGTACGTCGACCAGAGCCACCGGATCGACTTCGAGTCGGCCGCCGCCCTGCTGCCCGCGGCCCTCGACGCGCTGGCCGCCCCCGGAGCCGAGACCTTCGACGGGCTGGCCGAGCAGGTCTTCTTCAAACTGCTGCTCACCGCGACCTACACCGACGACCCGAGGGCCTGGCAGGCGCTGGACCGCCACCGCGAGCACGCCTCCGAGCCCGCCCGGCTCTGCCACCGGGCCTGGCTGGACCCGGCCCGGACCGCCCGCGGGGTGGCCCGGGAGCTGACCGCGCTGGTCGACCGGATGAGCGAGGAACAGGAGGCGGGGGCCGCCTGGCTGCTGCTCTGGACCGCCTCGGCGGTCGACGTCGCCGACGGTGACCTGTGGCGGCGCTTCACCGGCCTGCACGGCTACGCCACCCAGGGCTCCGTCGCGAAGGCCACGTGCTACCAGGACTTCCTGCGCGGCCGCTGGGAGCTCGCGGACGTCTGCCTGCGCGAGGCCGAGGCGGCCGGGGAACTCGGCTACCACTGCAACGCGCTGATGTTCCGCCACTACCACGCGCACTTCCTGGCCGGGCGCGGCGACGAGGCCGGCCTGGCGGAGACGGTCCGGCTGATCGGGCCGGTGGCCGCCCGCGCCGGGATGCGGTTCGTGCTGGACCGGCTGACCCATCTGCAGGGGCTGGCCGCGCTGGCGCACGGGCGCTACGAGGAGGCGTACACGCACCTCACCGGGCTGCTGCCGGCCGGTCGGCGGCCCGGGGGCGTGCCCTGGTTCCACCAGCTCGCCTTCGACCTGGTCGACGCCGCCGTGCACACCGGCCGGCACGCCGAGGCCCGCGCCCACGTCGCCGCCGGGGCGGCCGGGCGCGCCGGTGAGATCTCCGGTCACCACACCTTCCTGTTCGCGGCGGCGGCCGCCCTGGCGGCCGAGGACGACGCGGCCGACCGGGCCTACCGCGCCGCGTACGACGTACCGGGCGCCGAGCAGTGGGTCTTCGAGCTGGCCCGGCTGCGGCTGGCCCACGGCTCCTGGCTGCGCCGCCGGCACCGGGCCGAGGCCCGGGAGGTGCTGCGCGCGGCGCACCGGGCCTTCCGGGGGCTCCGGGCGGAGCCGTGGGCCCGGCGCTGCGAGGAGGAGCTGCGGGCCGCCGGCGGTCCGGTCGCGGCGGAGCCGAACCGGGTGCCCGACGCGCTGACCGGGCAGGAGCTGCGGATCGCCCGGCTCGCCGCGACCGGCCTGAGCAACAAGGACATCGGGCACCGGCTCGGGCTCTCGCACCGCACCGTCGCGGCGCACCTGTACAAGATCTTTCCCAAGCTCGGCATCGCCTCGCGGGCGGCGCTCACCCAGGCCCTGGAGGGTCGGTGAGGCCGCGGGCAGGAGCTGCCCCGGGCCCGCGCGGCGCCCGTCCGCCCCGTCGAAGGCTGTCCCGGCCGTGCACCGTGACCCGTCGCCGGCTGTGCCGGCCGCGCACTCCCCGTGCCTCTCGGCGCACGCCCCACCGCATCGGGCGGTGCGACAGTCAGATGACCTAGGCGACCCGCTACCCCCCGGCCCAGGCTGGTCGTGCGGGGCCTGGGCCGCGCGTGCCGACAGAAAGGGGCAGCCTGGTGAACCAGCGGGTCACGACCGCCGCGGTGCCGGACGGGGAGAAGGCGGTGCACTGGGGCCGGGCGGTGTCGTACGCCCTGGCGCCGGTGGAGGTGGTGCCGCTCGCCGACGGCCCGTTCGACGGCCGGCTGGAGTCGCACCGGCTGGGCAGTCTGCGGGTGTCCACCCTGGAGGCGGACGCGACCCGGCTGTCCCGCACACCGGGCCTGATCGCGCGTTCGCCGGGCGCCGAGCCGCAGGTGGCGGTGGGCGTCCAGGTGTCCGGACGGGCCGTGCTGACCCAGGACGGCCGCCGGGCCGAGGTCGCGGCCGGGGACCTCGTGCTGTACGACACCGCGCGGCCCTACTCCGTGGACTACCCGGAGCGCTTCCGCTCCCACGTGTTCCACCTGCCGCACCGGCTGCTCGGGGTGCCGGAGGCCGAGATCCGTCGGGTGACGGGCCGGGCCGTCGGCTCGCGGGAGAGCCTGGGGGCCGTCCTGCTCCCCTTCCTCGACACCCTCGCCGATGCCGCGCCCAGCTACCCGGCCGCCGCCGGTGACCTGCTGGCCGACAGCGTCGCCGACCTCTTCCTGACGCTCGTCACCGAGCTCGCCGGCCGGCCGGCCGCCGACCCCGACGACGCGAACGCCCATCTCGTCCGGCTGGTCCGGACCCACATCGACGGCCGGCTCGGCGACCCCGGGCTGACCCCGCAGAGCATCGCCGACGCCCACCGCATCTCGGTCCGCTACCTGCACCGGCTCTTCGAGGGGGAGGGGGTGACGGTGAGCCGGCTGATCCAGCGGCGCCGGCTGGAGGAGTGCGCCCGGGAGCTCGGCCGGCGCGGCCGCAGCGCACCGACCGTCTCGGCGGTCGCCCAGCGCTGGGGGTTCGTCAATCCCGCGCACTTCAGCCGGGCGTTCCGGGCCGCCTACGGGACGTCCCCGCGCGAGTGGCGGGCGCGCCGGGCGGCGGAGGCCTGACCGTCGGGCGCGCCGGACGGAGCAGGCCTGACCGGCGGCCGTGCACGGAGGGGCGGATTCCGGTTCCCGCTCGGCATGGTTCCGGACCGCACCGGTCCCTAGCGTGGAGACGTGCGGTCCGGGCGCCCCGGGCCCCGGCCCGGCACGCTCTCCGGGCACGGTGGCGGTTCCCCCGGCTCGCCGCCGTGCCCGGAACCGCGGCGGCCGCCGCGCACCGCGGTTGCGGACACCCGAGCGAGGCGCCGACCGGCCCAGGGAAGCGCCTACCACCCGCGGCAGCCGGTCCGACCGGCCACCAGGCCAGGAGCAGACCCGTGTCCGACAGCGCCACCCCCGAAGCCCGCGGCCCGATCCTGGACGGCGACCTCCAGGAGTTCCTGACCGCCCGTTCGCACGCCCGCCGCCCCGGTCCGGCGGCGTCCGGGGAGGCCGCGCCCGACCCCCTCGACCTCTCCTTCCTGGCCGGACCGCACCCGTCGGACGGCCACCGGGACACGGTCACCACCCGGCTGGCCCTGCCCACCCCGAATGGTCGCGTCCGGATCCAGGTGATCAGACCGGTCGACGCGGCCCGGCCGACCCCGGTCGTCCTCTACCTGCACGGCCTCGGCTGGGCGCTGGGCGACGCCGACAGCTACCGCCACCTGCTGCGCGAGTTCGCCGTGGGCGCGGACGCCGCGGTGGTCTTCGTCGACTACGGGCGGCCGCCCGCCGCGCGGTTCCCGGTCGCCGTCGAGCAGTGCTACGCCGTGGCCCGCTGGATCGCCGAGCACGGGCACGAGATCGGGCTCGACGGGAGCCGGATGGCCGCGGCCGGTGACTCGGCGGGTGCCAACCTCGTCGCGGCACTGACCCTGCTCCTGCGCCGGCGCGGCGGTGCCCGGCTGCTCCACCAGGTGCTGCTCTGCCCGGTCACCGACGCGGACTTCGACACCCCGTCCTACCGCGCCTTCGCCGAGGGGTACTTCCTTCACCGGGCGGACATGCGCCGCTTCTGGGACGCCTACCTGCCCGACCCGGCCCACCGCACCCAGGCCGTCGCCGCCCCGCTGCGCGCCGAACCGTCGGAACTCACCGGCCTGCCACCGGCATTGGTGATCACCGCGGAGGCCGACGTGCTGCGCGACGAGGGCGAGGCCTACGCGGCCCGGCTGCGCCGGGCGGGTGTCCCGGTGGTGGCCACCCGGTACCAGGGCGTCGTGCACGGCTTCGTACTGCTCGACTCCCACTGCCGCACCGACTCGGCCCGCTCCGCCCTGATCCAGGCCGTGGACACCCTGCACATCGCCCTGCACCGCCGGGCCTGGTAGCCCGGGTCCGCCGTCCGTCGGGGACCCTCGGCCGGGCGCGGTCGCCCGGCGGACAGAGGGTGTGCGCTGTCGGCACAGCCGGGCCCCTGCCCGTCCGTACGGTCGACGACAGTCCGCCCCCCGTACGGCCGAGCCACGGAGCCCCGCATGCCCTTCCTGACCGTCGGCGAGGAGAACGCCGCTCCGGTGCGCCTCTACTACGAGGACCACGGGACGGGCCGTCCGGTGGTCCTGGTGCCCGCCTGGCCGCTCAACGCCGCCTCCTGGGAGAGCCAGGAGGCGGCCCTGCTCGCGGCCGGCCACCGTGTCGTCAGCTACGACCGGCGGGGTTTCGGCCGCTCCGACCGGCCCTGGGACGGGTACGACCTCGACACCCTGGCGACCGATCTGCACACCCTGGTCACCGCACTCGACCTGCGGGACGCGACCCTGGTCGGCTACTCGCTCGGCGGTGGCGAGGTCACCCGCTACCTCGCCGTCCACGGCTCCGGACGGGTCCGCTCCGCCGTCCTCATCGCCGCCGCCCCGCCGTACCCGTGCGGTGCCCACGACCGCCCCGGCAGCGGTGCCCTGAGCGCGCTGCGCGAGACGGTGGTGACCGACCGGGCCGCCTTCATGACCGGCTACCTGCACGACCTGTACGCGGTGGACCTGCTGCGCGGCGCCGGAGTGAGCGAGCGGGTGGCCGCCTACCACCGGGGCGTGGGCCTGGAGTCCTCCGCCCGCGCCACCACCGCCTGCGCGGACGCCTGGGGCACCGATCTGCGGCCCGACCTGCCCCGGATCGACGTGCCGGTGCTGGTCCTGCACGGCGCCGCCGACCGGACCCTGCCGCCGGGCGTGACGGCCGAACCGCTGGCCGCCCTGCTCGCCGACGCCACCCTGCGCATCGTCCCGGGCGCGCCGCACGGCCTGATCTTCACGCACGCCGAGGAGGTCAACTCCGAACTGGCCGCCTTCCTCGCCTGATCCCGCGCCCGGGGCGGGGGCGGGGGACCGGGGGCGCCGGGAGCGGGGCTCGCCGGGGCGAAGTTCCTCCTGCTGTTCTTCCTGGCCGAGTGCCCCCCGGCGGGTTGGAATGGGAGGGCGGGCGCGGCGGCTTCTCCGGCCGGCCCGGGCGACGGCCCGGGCGCCCGGCCGTCACGGCCCCGCGCCGCCACCCTCACCCCGCGTCAGCACACGGCCCGTCCGGACACCACCCGGCGGCCACCGCAGGAGCACCGATGTCCGCCCTCACCCTCGCCCCGTCCTCACCCGGCGCGGTGCCCGCCGCCCGCCGCCCGCACCGGGCCTGCGACCCGTCCGGCCCGTCTGCCGTGCCGCCGCCACCGCCCCGGGGCGTCCCGTACGCCGCGAGCATCGCCGGCCACCGGCTCGGCCCGCTGCGGATCTCCTCGATCGTGGCCGGTCCCTGGCCGGCCGCGCACGGCCGCGCTCCGGTCCTGTGCGGCCGGGAGGACCACGTCACCCTGGTCCTCCCGCACCACGGCACGGCCGCGCTGCTCCTGGACGGCCACCGGCTGCCGCTGCGACCGGGCGCGTTCGCCGTCGCCCGGGCCGGCCGCCCGGTCGTCCTGGAGGTCTCGGAGGACTTCTCCGGCACCGCGTTCCACTGGCCCCGGGAGGCCGCCGGGCTGGCCGAGGACGATCTGCGCGAGCTGTCCGGGACGGCCTTCGGGACGGACACCGGCACGGCCGCGCTGGTGGCCGCCTACCTCGGCCGGCTGGCCCGGCCGGTGGACTCGCTGGACCTGCGGACGGCCGCCCGGCTCGCCGGCACGGCCCAGGACCTGCTCGCCGTCCTCGCCCAGGAACACCGCCGGCGCGCGGCCCGGCCGGCTCCCGAGGAGGTCCGGGCCACGATCGCCCGGACGAAGGAGTACATCCTGCGGCGGCTGGGCGATCCCGCTCTCACCCCGGAGGGCATCGCGGCCGCCCACCACTTCTCGGTGCGCTACCTCCACAAGCTCTTCCAGTACGAGGGCGTGACCGTGGGCCGTTGGATCCAGCGCCGCCGCCTGGAGATGTGCCGCCGCGACCTGGCCCGCCCCTCGGCCCGCCCGGCCACCGTGGCGGCCGTCGCCGGCCGCTGGGGGTTCGTCAGCACCAGCCACTTCAGCCGGGTGTTCCGGGCCACCTACGGGGTCACCCCGCGCGCCTGGCAGGCCGGCGCCCGCGAGCCGGAGGCCTGGCCGGCCTGACGGCGGACGGGGCCGGTGCCGGGGCCCGGCCGGCCCGGCGGGGCGGGCCGCTCAGCGGTCTCCGTCGCGAGCGGCCGGCCGGCCGAATTTCGCTCCCCAGGACCGAAATTCATCCGGAGCCGGAGATCCCGCAGGGGCTGCGGCGCGCCCACCAGGCCCAGCGGCCCAGCAGCGGGGATGGAGGAACGGACCTTGCTACTGGACCTGGAGAACGACCTGCCCCGCCCGGACGGAGCGGACGGGACCGGACGGCCGGAACGCGGCGGCACCGGCTACGGGCTGCTCGGGATGCGCGAGCGTGTCGCGCTGGTCGGAGGCTCCCTCGATGCCGGCGCGACAGCCGACGGCTGGCGTCTGACCGCCCGGCTGCCCGCCGCCTCCCGACCTCCGCACCGGCCGGGAGCCGAGCGTGATCAAGGTGCTGATCGGCGACGACCAGCAGCTGGTCCGTGCCGGCGTCCGGATGCTCTGCGAGTCCACCTCGGACCTCACCGTAGTGGGGGAGGCGGCGAAGGGAACGGAGGCGCTGCGGTTCGCCGAACAGCCGTCGCCGGAGGTCGTCCTGATGGACCTGCACATGCCCGCCATGGACGGCACCTCGGCGACCGGGAGCGGGAGGTCCTCCGGCTGGTCGCGGCCGGACACTCCAACAACGACATCGCCGATCGGTTGCACGTCGGCGTGACGACGGTGAAGACCCATCTGTCGAACCTGATGACCAAGACCGGCAGCCTGAACCGGGTCCGACTGGCGGTGCTGGCCATCCAACAGAGCCTGGCGTAGCACTGAACCCGCCCGTCGGCCCCCGCGGAGGGGGTCGACGGGCGGCAAGGGGTCTCGTGGGGCGGAGGTCATGGCGGTTCCTGTGCCCACTCGCGACTCCTGGCCGGGCAGCGCCGGGCGGGGTCTGTCCAGGGTTCGCGCGCGAGGGTAGCGGACCTCGCCCAGCGGGGCCGGGGCGAGTTTCGCCCCGGCGTGTGCAGGCCGTCGGCAGAGCGGGGTGTTCCAGCCACAATCGGCACTCGGGAGTCGGCGATATCGCGTAGACGTTCTGAAGTCGGCCATTCGGCCCGATTATGGGGGACAGGGGCTTTCCGGCCCGGGGCCGGGATCCTTCATGGTCGAAGGGTCCTTGCCCCGGGCCGAGTACATCTAGGTCACCAGCTAGGCCTGGGTGATTTCAGCGGTTTCGCTCAGGGTTGAGTGTCCATTGCTGGTTACCCTGGAGACCTGGGCAGCTCCAGATGCCCAGGTGGGTCCCCTGGTCGACTGCCCAACCTGGCAGTTCGAGGCAAAGACCCTCGGGGCTGGTGGCAGCGTCGACGGAACTCGGAAGGTAGACGCGGCCGTCTGGGCGCATGGCCCACTTCTGCCCGCCCTTGTTCTCGCAGCGAGCGAGGACGACTGCGGCTCCGTTGCCGAGTGCGTTGTCCTTGGTCGACACGCAGTAGTTGCCGGCGCGAATGGTTCCGTCGGTGGCGAAGTTGAAGCGCTGGTTGGTTGTGTTCCAGCAGCCCCAGATAGCGAGTTGGGCGTCGATGCGGGGGCCGCCCTCGGTGTCGGCGCACTGCCAGGGCGCGAGGCCGGGATGGAGGGAGACGCTGGCATCGGAGTAGCCGACCAGGCTCCACTGACCGAATCCGTCGACCTTGCTCTCGGTGTTGTCGTTACTTCGTCCGGGGAAGACGGCGATGGCGTTCGTTCCGTCGATCACCCAGAGGTCGGCGTAGCCGTCGTTGTTGAGGTCGCCGGCGCCGATCCGGCTGTGGCTCGTGGCTGTCAGGCCGGCACCGGTGAGGATCCGGGTCCCGGCACCGGGCTTGGTGAGGGCGCTGTAGTCGGGCGCCCCGTTCTTCCAGGTGATGGGGTACGCGTAGATGTCGCCGGTGGCGCGGTGGCGGGCCCAGAGGGTTGCTTGCCTCTTGCTCTCGGTAGCGGAAATTCCGGTGAGGCCGTTGGCGGGGCCGGGGTTGATGAGGTCGTAGTCGTCCCAGGACCCGTTGCCGGGCAGGGTGGGGATGAGGTTCGCGGTCGGCATCACGTCGTCGGACGTGCCGTGCGGAAAGAGGTAGAGCTTGCCGTTCTCGACGGTGAGCAGGGAGGTGCGGGTGTTGGTGACGGTCAGGTCGCCCTGTTTCTTGAGGGACTCGCCTTCGGGTGTGCCGATGGCGACGACCTGGGAGACGTCCGACCAGTACTGCGTGTTGTAGCCGTCGCAGGCAGCGAGGGTCTCGACGGTCTCGCAGTCGCCCGGCCGGGTCAGGCTGCCGGAGCGGATCGCATCGAAGTGACCGGCGCCGTCGCTGGTCACGACGTACAGCTTCTTCTTGAGGTCGGCGTCCTTGGTGTTGTGGGCAATGATCTGGTCCACCGCCTGGCCGGAGTTGAGAGTGCCGCGGTGGGTGATCTGGTAGTCGGCCCATGTGGGCTTGTGCGTGCTGTCGGTTCCTGGTGCGGCGGCCGCAGGGGCCAGGGAGTTCAGCGGGTCGGTGATGCCGCCGATGATCCGCAAGTTGCCGTTGGCGTCGGTGATGACGATGTCGGGCTTCTGGTCGTTGTCGACGTCGCCGAAGACCGGCTGGGTGCCGGGCTTCCAGGGTGCGTAGAAGTTGTAGTCGGCGCGCTGGCTGTAGTTGCCCGCGACATCCATGGCCCAGGCGTAGACGCTGTTGGTGCCCCAGTTGCGTGGAGCGAACTGGACCGGAGTGCCTGGCCAGTAGGTATCGGGCTGGCCGCACTGCCATCCGGCGAGCGGGGTGGAGTCGGTGCTGAAGCGGATGCACGCGATGCCGGAGGCCTGGAGGCCGCTGCCGGGGGAGGGGTCCTCGGCGCTGATGACGAAGGTGCCGGGATGATCAGTGTCGCCCGCGTACCTGGCGGGGCTGGGATTGGGGGTACCGGAGGGTGGGAAGTCGGTGGAGTTGATACTCAGGCGGGGGTTGGTCTTGTCGACGCGGAAGTAGCACCAGTTGCTCGCGGGAGAGGCGAGCAGATCGTCGGTGGAGTGGGCGAGCCAGCCGTACTGGTGCCCGTCCGACAGTGATCCGACGCTGACTGTCACGCCGGGGTTGTTGTAGCTGCCACCCCAGTCACCCGGGCGGGGACGGAAGTCGGAGTCGTTGTCGTCCCACATCTGGTAGCCCGTGTAGAGGGGCTGGCCGCTGGGGGAGTAGCTGTTGGCGGTGAGGTAGATGTTCTGGTTGCTGCCGATCCAGCCGGGGTTGTCCCAGGGGTTGGTGCCGCCGCTGGTGCACCGTGGGGGATTCGTGTCGCCAGGCCTGTTGGCGAACCCGGGGGTGGGACTGGTGCGCGGGTCCCAGATGGTGGGGGTGATGTCGTAGGTGGTGGTGACGCTGGGGTTGCTGGCGATGGCGTGCCGGAAGGCCTTGTCGAACTCGTTGGTCTGAGGGGCGATGGCGATGGTCCAAGTGGCCCACTTGCCGGCGGCGGCGCGCTTCATCATATCGGTGACGTCGATGGCAAGGGGAACGGTGCCGGTCACCGACTGACTGCTGACCAGCGGGCAGTTCTGCATGACCACGCTCTTGTCGTTCCCGCACGGTTGACGGAGCCAGCTGGTGTGCTCGTCGATACCGGTGGGGGCCCAGAACACGGCGAGCGGGGTGTTGGCAGTGGGGTTGGCGGCGCTGGTGACCTGACCGTTGAGGGTGGAGGTGAACAGCGTCGGTGGAACTTCGGCGCCATTGGCCTTGCTGTAGATGGCGGGGTTGACGTTGAACTGGAAGTAGGCGCGCTGGCGGCCTTCTTTGCCACAGTCGAGGTTGGGGTCGGGGCTGTGGTAGCCGCAGAAACCGGTGGAGAGGCTGGACTTCTTGTTGTAGTTCTCCGCCGTCTCGTGGTTCTCCTGGACCTCCACCGAGCTCTGGGTGTAGCTGGTGACGGCTGTGAGTGATGGGTCCAGGTACCAGGGGCCGGTGCCGGTGCCGAGAGCGTCCTGGTCGGGCGTCAGCTCAAGGATGTTGCCAATGACCTTGCTGCCGATCGCGGCGACGTTGGCGCCGTCCCCGGGCGCCTCCGTGGTCGACGGCGCACCGCTGCCGACGTGCTGCGGTGCGGCGGCCGGGGCCGCGGCGGCGAGCTTGGCGGACCTGGGCGTGATGGTGGGGGAGCCGGTAGCGGAGCGGGAGGAGTCCCACTGCAGGGGGGCCGGTGAACGGAAGCGCAATCCGCCGGCGTCGTCCTTGACCTCGATGCGCCCCTGATCGTCGGAGGAGACGGTCAGGCCCTGGCCGGAGAGTGGGAAGTGCAGGGTCTTGAGCGCCGGGTTCGCGGCGGCCTGCGGCGTGCGGACGACGATCACGTCGCGCCATCCGCCGACCGGGAGCGCGGTCAGCTGGAGATCGACACCGGGCAAGACGTCTGTGTAGGTGGCGGTGGCTCCGTTCAACGTTGGCCTGGGCAGCGTGAACGGGGCGTTGACGGACAGTTGCTTGCCGTCCGAGGTCAAGACGGTGGCCATGGCTCCGCTGCCGCCGCCGGAGAACGTCAGACCGGTGGTCGCGACGGCGGGGCTGAGAGTCCCGTCCGAGTTGGGGCGGAGCGTTGAGTCGATGTCGGCCCACGTGCCGCCGCGCCTGGTCCGTACGGGCAGGGCGTCGTCGGTGGTCGTCAGCGTGCCGTCGGGGTTCGCGACGGTCTTCGACGCTTCGTCGGTCATCGCGTCCACGACGACCGGCTTGCCGGTCGACCTGGCCTTGGTGACGGCATCGAGCATCGCCTGCTGCAGCGGTGTACGGGTCGGCGCGGGCGTCGAAGGGGTGAGGGGGAGCACGCCGCCCACCGGTCCGTGAGAAGGCGGTGCGGTGCCGTCAGCGGCGAGTGCAGCCGGCGCCGTGAGCAGGCCGAAACCGAGGATGCAGCTTGCGCCCCAGGCGGTCATGCGGATCGCGCGAGTGCGTATCGATGTCGGCGGTGGCGTTTTCGTGCATGGGTATGACGTGGCGGACATGTCGGTGGAGTGATCCCTCCCGGTTTGAAGCTCCGTTTCGGAGCGGTGTTCGGGTCGGAACGATGCGGGTTGACCTGCGCTTAGGTCAACCCGATTGACGTCTTGGGATGACATGTCCGAAACGCGACAGATGATCAGATAAAGAATCTGTAAACATTACATACATGGTGACCGAACGACCTGGCGGCGTATTGGATTCCTCACCTATCGTCACTTCGATCATAAGACAGCTGTGCCTGTATGACGCTATGTCGATAATGAACGAGGAGACCACTGTGAGCCTTTGGCCTGCCCGTAAACGGGCTGTGAGACGAGCGGGGGGCCGATGGCGCTCACCCGGCGTGGCGACCGCAGTCGCACTGGCGATGACAGGAATCGCCGTGCCGCCGGCGGCGGCCTGGACGTTCCCCGAACCTGCGGGGAAGGTTTGGACACCTCCGAACACGCCGCTGGGCGGTGCGGACGCCTCGGTCAAGGGCCACGACGTCCGGCCTCCAGGCGCGTTGCCGGACAGCAGGCCGACCGGCTGGAAGCCGGAAGTAGCGGTGCCGGTGGTTACGGGGATCGAGACGGTCACAATCGGTGCCGACAGCGCCGAGGCGAAGGCCGCCCGCTCCGCCACCGGAGGGGCCTCACCCGCGTCGGGAGGCGCGACCGGATCCAAGGCCGGAGCCCTGCCGGTGCGGGTAGCCCCCGGTGCCGGCCAGGGCGAGAGCGCACACACCGTCACCGTCCAGGTGACCGACCCGGACAAGGGCAAGGCTGCCGGTGTCACTGCTCCGCTTGTCGCCGTATCCGACGCTGACCTGACGTCCACGCGCGACGGTCGCACCGCGAACATCACCCTGGACCTCAAGGGCCTGCGGGCGGCCGGCTGGTCCGACCGGGCAAAGCTCGTGTCGCTGCCGCCCTGCGCGCTGACAACTCCGGAAAGGCCCGAGTGCCGTACCCAGGTGCCCGTAGCCTCTCGCCTCGATGGCACCGGCAAGATGACCGCCGACGTCACCCTGCCCCTCACCACGGATCCCGCCCCCACGTCCGGTGGGAAGAACGGTGCGACGCAGGTCTCGTTCACCGCTACGGGCGCTCCGGCGCTGGCACCCGCCACAGCTGGCGGGACAGGCACACCGGTGGTACTCGCCCCGGTTCCGACGCCGTCCGGCCCCGGCGGCAGCTTCACAGCGACCTCGCTCTCGCCGTCGGCGGACTGGAAAGCGGGGTCGAACATCGGAAACTTCACCTACGGCTACCCCCTCCAACTGCCCCCGTCCCTCGGTGGCAAGGCACCCACTGTCGAACTGGGCTACGACTCGGCCGCTGTCGACGGGAAGACGTCCTCGACGAACTCGCAGTCCTCTTGGATCGGCGACGGATGGAACTACGAGCCGGGTTTCATCGAGCGCTCCTATCGAAGCTGCGACACGGCGGGCATACCCGGTTCGTCCGACCAGTGCTGGGGTGGCCAGAACGCCGCCCTTTCTCTGGGAACCCATTCCGGTGCCCTCGTGCGTGACGACCGCACAGGAACCTGGCACCTGCAGGACGACGACGGATCCAAGGTGGAGCAGTTCACCAGTGCTCCGAGAAATGTCGGCGGAGTCGAGTACCGCGACGAGTACTGGCGGATTACCACACCTGACGGTACCGAGTACTACTTCGGCCGCAACCACCTGCCCGGCGGCGACGGCAACGACCCTGCTGCCGCCTCTGTGCGCACCACCCCGGTCCACTCACCGAACAGCGGTGATCCCTGCTACAGCGCCGCGAACGGAACCGGTTCGTGGTGCCAGATGGCCTGGCGCTGGCAGCTCGACTACGTCGTCGACACCCACGGCAGCCTGACGACCTACAAGTACGCGACGGAGAACAACAAGTACAGTCGAGGCGCCAAGAATGGCGCCAACGGCACACTCGCCGACTACCAGCGGGCCGGATACCTGCGAGAGATTGGCTACGGCCAGCGCCTGGACGAGCAGCTCCGCGCGAATGGATCGCTGGACCCGGCGGCGAAAGTTGTCTTTCAGACCGAGGAGCGCTGCCAGGCAGACGGCGCGATCACGTGTGTCGAGGAGCAGCGCACCGAAGCCAACGCAGACTCGTGGCCGGACGTCCCGATCGATCAGATCTGCACCGGAACGGGAGACTGCTCCAACTACGCCCCCACCTTCTTCTCGACCAAGCGTCTGACCGCCATCACCACGAGGGTGAAGGTCGGCTCCGGTTACCGCGACGTCGACACATGGAAACTGAACCAGACCCTCGCCGATCCCCACGACGGAACCAAGCGAACCCTGCAACTCGACTCGATCCAGCGCGTCCCCAGTAACGGCCAGACTCCGATCGAGGACCTTCCCCAGGTGAAGTTCGGCTACAAGCCGATGGCCAACCGCGTCGACGGCCTCGTTCCGCCCTCACCGATGTTCATGCGCCCACGCATCCAGCAGATCACCACCGAGACCGGTGGTCGGATCAACGTCCTCTACAAGGATGTCGAGTGTTCACGCGTGAACAACCGCATGCCGGCCTCCGAGGACAACAACTTGATGGCCTGCATGCCGGTTAAGTGGTACCTGTCCGGGCAGTCGTCACCTGACCCCGTCAACGACTGGTTCAACAAGTACTTGGTGAAAGCCGTCACCGAACAGGACCTCGTGACGAGCCCCACCGTCAACCGAGTCACCGAGTACACCTACAACGGTGGCGCGGCGTGGCACCGCAACGATGCCGAGCTCATCGACCCCAAGACCCGCACCTGGGACAGCTTCCGCGGCTACCAGTCGGTGACCACCACCACCGGCAGCGGTTTCGCCGGCGAGGCCCCCAAGACCCAACAGAAGGTCACCTACCTGCGTGGCATGCTCGGCGACTACCTCGCCAACGGCACAAGCCAGCGCACGGCCCAGAACACCGATGTTCCCAGTCCGCTCGGAGGCACCGTCACCGACAACGACTGGTTGAGAGGCCGCGTCGTCGCCACCGAGATGTATGACAAGGCCGGCGGCACGGTCATTGCCGTCTCCGGCAACACATACAGCGGAGCGACGGACCCCAGCGCCACCCATGCCCAGAGCGCAGGCGCGCCGAAGATCTACGCACGCTACCCGGAGTCGCAGACCAACGCGGTCTCCAAAACCAAGCTCGCCGACGCCACATGGCGCACGTCCACTGTCACCACCACCACGGACCCCTACCACGGCGGCCGCGTCATCCAGGTTGACGACAAGGGCGACGGCAGCGCCGCGACCCCAGAACTCTGCACCACCACCGACTACGCTGTCAGCACCAATCCACAGGTACTGACTCTCGTCTCCGAACAGACCACCGTCCAGGGCGCGTGCGGAACCACGGCGAACACGTCAAACACCGTGTCGGGCAGTCGCACCCTCTATGACGGCAAGCCTTTCAGACAAGCCGGTCCCACCGGCTACTCCACCAGCGCGCAGGTCCTCGACCACTACGACGGAATGGGCAAGCCGGTCTACGCCCTGTCCGGGACAACCACCTACGACACCTACGGCCGCGCCACCTCGGCGGCGACGACCGACGGATCAACCTACGACGCGGCGGGCAACCAGCTGACCGGCCCCTCCATCACCCCTGCGGTCAACACCGTCGCCTTCACACCCGCTACCGCGGTCCTGCCGACCCAGACCCGCACTGTCGGCCCGATGGGCAGTGGCTGGGTCACCACTACGACCCAGGATCCCGGCCGCGCCACACCCCTGACGACGACCGACGTCAACGGGCGGGTCACGACCGTGCGCTATGACGCCATCGGGCGCGTGACCGCAGTATGGGCTCCCGACCGGCCCATCGATCAGAACCCCACCCAGCGCTTCTCCTACACCCTCAACGGCTCGTCCGCGCCGAGTAGCGTCATGACCGAGTCGATCCAGGAGGGGGGTCAGACCTACTCCGCCAAGGTCGAGATCCTCGACGGACTGGGGCGCCCGCGGCAGACACAGCAGACCAGCGACGCGAAGCCGGCAGGACGTCTGATCACCGACACCGTGTACGACTCGCACGGCTGGGTGATCAAGACCTCCGATCCCTACTACGAGAAGACGACGTTCCCCAACGGCACCATCTTCGCCCCCGCAGGTGACGGCCAGGTTCCTGCCCAGACATGGAACACCTACGACGGACAGGGCCGCGTCGTCCGAGCGGAATTCCGCTCCTACGCCAACCCCCAGTGGGCCACCACCACCGCCTACCCAGGCGCGGACCGTGTCGACGTGACCCCGCCGTCCGGCACCGCGCCCACCTCCACGCTGACTGACGCCCGGGGACGGACCACCACCGCCTGGCAGTACCGGACCGCGACGCCCACCGGCAACCCTGCGGACGCCGACGTCACCACCTACCGCTACACCGCGGCGGGCCAACCCTCGGGCCACACCGACAGTGCCGGCAACACCTGGGCCTATGCCTACGACCTGCGGGGTCGCCGGACGTCCGTCAGTGATCCGGACGCCGGAACGACCAGAACGTTCTACGACGCCAACTCACGCATCGACCACGTCACCGGAGCCAAGGGCACCACCCTCGCCTACAGCTACGACCTGCTCAACCGGAAGACCGGCCTCTACAACGGCAGCGTCGCCCCCGCCAACCAACTCGCTGCCTGGACCTACGACACTCTCGCCAAGGAGCACCTCACCTCGTCCACCCGCTACGTCGGAGGAGCTGGTGGAGCCGCTTACACCACAGCCGTTACCGCCTACGACACCGCCTACCGGCCTCGCGGTACTTCAGTGATCATCCCCGCAGCCGAAGGCGCTCTGGCCGGGACCTACACCACCAAGAACACCTACAGTGCGGTCCTCGGTTCGCTCAAGGAGATGCGGGTCCCGGCAGCCGGCGGGCTGCCTACCGAGACCATCGGCTACGCCTACACTGACACCGGCCTGCCGACGACCGTGGACAGCAACTACACCCAGCAGATCGTGGCGCAGCGGGACTACGACGCGCTCGGCCGGGTCACCCGTACCACCATGGGGGACTACGGCAGTCAGGTGGTCTCCACCCAGCAGTACGACTGGGTCACCGGACGGGTCATCAACTCCTTTGTCGACCGGCAGAGCGGCACGGTCTCGACCGACCAGACCTCCTACACCTACACCGCCTCCGGGCGGATCACCTCGGCCAGTGACCTGCAGGACGCCCGTGACCGCGACCTGCAGTGCTACACCTATGACCACCTCGGCCGGTTGATCAACGCCTGGACCGACACTGGTACCACGTACACCACCGCTGATTGGACGGACTCCTCCGACGTCGTCCACGGGACCGGCAGCTCCACTACCGTGCCCGGCATCGGCGGCTGTACGAATGCCGGCGGCCCTGCGATCACCGGTCCCGGGGGTCGCACGGTCGGCGGCCCGGCGCCTTACTGGAACACCTACAGCTACGACGCCACCGGCAACCGCAGTGGTCTGATCCAGCACGACATCACCGGCAACAGCAGCAATGACACCGTCACCACCCAGGCCTTCGGGGTCAACAGGAGCACCAATACCCCTACCGGCGCGCCCAACACAGGAGGGGGCACGGGTGGCCCCCACGCCCTGCTGAGTACCAGCATCAAGACCTCGGTAGGCACCAAGGCCGTCGGCTACCAGTACGACGCCAACGGCAACACCACCGCCATCACCGACACCGACGGCACCGCCACCCTGGCCTGGAACGGCGAGGACAAGCTCGAATCGCTCACCAAAACCGGTCAGGCCGGCGCCACTACCTACCTCTACGACGCCGACGGCAACCAGCTCATCCGGCGTAACCCTGGTAAGACCACGCTCAACCTTCCCACCGACGAGCTCACCCTCGACACCGCCAGCGGCTCGATGAGCAACGTCCGTTCCATCGGCGCATCGGGCGGGCTCACCTACACCCGCGTGACCGCCCCCATTGGCGGCGGCACCGTCCTGATCCAGGCCGCAGATCCCCACCACACCAATGGTGTCCAGATCAACACCGATGCTGCGATGGCCGTCACTAGAAGGCCCACCGATCCATTCGGCAAGCCGCGCGGCACCCAGCCGCCCGCCTCTGGATGGGCCGGCACCAAGGGATTCGTCGGTGGCAGCAAGGACGACACCACCGGCCTCACCAACCTCGGAGCACGTCAATACGACCCCGCTACCGGCCGTTTCATCAGCCCCGACCCGATCCTCGACCCCACAGACCCGCAACAGTGGAACGCATACGCCTATAGCAACAACGACCCGGTCAACGGTTCTGATCCGACCGGCCTGCTGTGTATGGGGATGTCTTGCGGAGGGTTCCACGATCCGTCCCCGGGCCCTGTATCAGCCATGACTCCGCCCTTCCTTGGCACCGGGTATGGTTCCTTCGACTGCAGGCACGACAACTCGTGCGCGTCTCTCGAAGAGCGCACCATGCGCTCCTTCCTGAAGACCGCAGAGATGGCCCAGCATCAGGAAATAGTCAGGAGCTCCAAGAACACCACCGCGGTAGAGATCAACCGTGTGCTCCGGAAGTACAACTCGGGCACAAGCACCATCGACTGGGCCGCACTTCAGATGTGGGAGTTCGGCGCCACAGAGGAAGAAGCCGACTTCTTCCGCGCCAACTATTGCATCTTCATCGATTGTGGCCTCGAAGGTCAGATGACCGGCCACAATGCGGTGGGCGACCCCCTCAGTACACCGTTCGGTAATTCTCCGATGGAGAAGGCTGCCAACTCAGTCGCCGGTTCAATGATGGGCGTTGCTGCCCGGGGTGGTCGGCCTGGCGAACTGATGGGCTTGTCTGCGAAAGCCCGGTCGCAACTGTGCCGCAGCTTTGTCGCCGGAACCCTTGTGATGATGGCAAACGGCGGTCAGAAGCCCATTGAAGAGATAGAGGTCGGCGACGAGGTCCTCGCCACTGACCCACAAACGGGAGTCACCGATGCCAAGGCGGTGACCGCTGTTGTCACGACGCCCGATGACGAAGACTTCACCGACCTGTCTCTTCGGGAAAGCTCGGCTCCGGCGACATCCGGACCGCGACAAGACGTAACGCTCACGACGACCTGGCATCACCCGTTCTGGAGTCTCACTGCTGGTCGATGGATAGAGGCCAGCTCACTTCATGTGGGTGAGCAACTCCAGCAGCCTGATGGCGGGCCAGTGACCATCACCAGCGTTCGCAACTATCATCAGCAGGTCGTTACCTACAACCTCACGGTTTCAGAACTTCACACGTACTATGTACTCGCGGGAACTACGCCGGTATTGGTGCACAATGTCGGAGAATGTCCTGTAGATGGGGTTCCGCACGGTGCGATTGGCGAAGCGGCATCGCTTGATCGACTCCAGAAGGGTGGGTATACAGATATCACCCCGCAGGTGCGTTTCATCAACAGCGATGGTGATGTCTTCATTGCAGACTTTGTCGCGCGAACTCCGAATGGAAGCTGGGTTGCGATTGAATCCAAGGTGGGTGGAGCGACGGTGACAGATCATCAAGCCGTAGGATATCCAGAGCTAACGAGGCGTGGAGTAATTCTCAATACGAGCAAGCTTGAACAATACGGACTAAAGAAGGGTAGTACAGTTACAATGCCCTTGGAGATTGACCATTGGCAATGTGGCGTATGTAATCCGCGATAAAGAAACGGGCTCGGGGCGCTTTGGTGGTCCGAGCCCATTTTGTGGTTACTTATCTACTGTCAAATGGGAAGGCTCCACTGCGTAAGCTTCGATGGATGCGGCATAATGAGGGCCATGGCTACCAATGAGCAAGGGCGTTCGGCGACACGCCTGGCTGAACGATTGATCGAACTTGAGGGCCCCAAGGAAGTTCTTCTGGCTTCCGGAGAGTGGATGGCGTATCGACTGGAGCGGGACGGCTTTCAGTGGCTTAAGGGACGAAATAGCTTGGAGCGTCGCGTTGATGGGCGATTTGAGCGCATGCGTCTTGAGGGAAGCCGCTGGAACAAGAGGGGAAAGCTGATCGAGTTCAGCATTGTGAGCCTGGAGGTCTTCGATGAGGGGCTCAAAGCATGGAGGCAGTCTAATCCTGGCCTCACAGTTGAGCGCCCTGAATCTGTAGAGGGAATTGTTTGCGCCGCCAGTTTTCTTGAAATTTCGAGGGAGGCCAAGGTGATCGTCACTCTTCCTTCTGACAGGCTTGCGGTCGTCGATGGGTTGTGTGAGCACGTAAGAGAGGTTGCTTTGCCATGGTTCAGCTCTTCTGAGGATCCCGAGAATTTGGCTGAAGTGGTGTCAGATGCGCTCCTCCGCCCAACTGGATTTGGGCAAGATCTGCTAGAGTTCCTAGTCAGTCGGGGATTCCATGGGGAAGCCAGGTCTCTGATTCGACGGGCTATTTCTCTCGGTGATTCATGCAGTGATGCAATTCGCGAAGGGCGTGATCTCGCCATTAGTGGAGGGCGTCCAAACTGGCATTCTCCACAGGCTCTGGGGTGGAGCGGTGAGGTCCTTGGCCTGCTCTGAAATTCGAGCGATTTCAGTATCATGAATTCGTGTAATGGTGTACCGGAGGCCTCACTGTTCCGGTGAGGCCTCCGGGTTTTTGACGGGAGTAGGCTGACGGCAACGTCTGCGGGCGGGTGCTGCACAAAGAGGTAGATCATTGCCGTCGTCGGGCCTGGTAGCAGCCTCGGAGACCTCGCCGAGGGTGCGGCTGAGGAGGTCGATGGCGTCGCGCTGGAGGCGGAGGCGGACGTGTGCGTAGACGGTGGCGGTGACGCCGATGTGGGTGTGGCCGAGGAGTTCCTTGATGACGACGAGTTCGACGCCCTGTTCCAGGAGCAGGGTCGCGGTCGAGCGCCTCAGGTCATGGAAGCGGATCTGGCGGAGCTGGGCGCGGCGGAGAAGCGCGTTGAAGTGGCAGGCTCGATGGGGTGACCGTCGGGCCGGGTGAAGACCTGGACCGGTGTCCACCCAGCCAGAGCCGGCCTTCTCCTTCTCCTTCTCCTGGGCCTGCTGATGGAGGCGGGCGCGAAGTGAGAGCACGCAGGGGCCTGAAGGGCGATGCGGCGCTCGGAGCCGACTGGCTTGGCGGCGAGGGGGTCAGGCCGCCGGTGAGGGGGCGCGGGAGGGCGCGGCGATCCTGCGGAGACGGTGGGCAGACCTGTGGCTTCCGTCCGCCCGGTGCGCCGGTCAGTGCGCGGTGCCCTCCGCGCCGTCCTCCCCGGCGCCCGCCAGGGTGTCCCGCAGGGTCGTCGCCTCGGTGAGTCGGGCCGGGTCGCCGGCGGTCTCGGCGAAGGACCGGGCCTCGCGGGCGGCGGTGAGGGCGCCGGCGCGGTCGCCGAGTTCCGCCAGGGCCTTGGCCTGGCCGAGGGCGGCGATGGCCTGGAGGAGGGGGACGGCGACCCGGGCGCCCACGGCGCGGGCCTCGGTGTAGGTGTGCTCGGCCTCCCGGGGGCGGCCGAGGGCCAGCAGGGCCCGGCCCTTCTGGTTGAGGGCGTTGGTCCGGGTGAAGTCGCTGATGTGGGCGGCGGGTGCGGTCGCCGGGTCGGTGAGCAGGGCGAGGATGGTGTCGGTGGTGGTCAGCGCGTCCGCGTGGTCGGCGCCGGCCGCCTGGGCGGAGGCCAGGGCCAGCAGGGCCTGCGGCCGGCCTTCGCGGTCGCCTGCCGTCGCGAACAGCTCGGCCGCCCGGCCGGCCCGGTGGACCGCCTCGGCGGGCTCGCCGAGCCGGATGGCGGCGGCGGCCGCGTAGAAGTGCGCCCACGCCTCCTGGGTGACATCGCCGCCCCGGCGGGCGAGTTCGGCCGCCTGCTCGGCGATCGCCGAGGACTCGCGGGGCTGGTGCGAGCAGTAGTGCACGGCCCAGGCCAGGTAGTTGGCGTGGGTGGCCGCCAGGACGTCGTCGCCCAGGGCGTGGGCCGCCGTGCGGGACAGTCCGAAGACCGTCGGCCAGTGGCCCCAGTGGGTCCAGCGGTCGGAGAACCAGTGCATGGACTCGGCCGTCCGCACCACCTCGGTGTGCCGGCCGGCGGCCGCCGCGGCGCGCAGCGCGGCCAGCCAGTTGGCGCTCTCGGCCTCCAGCCAGGCCTGCGCGGCGCGCGCCGAGCCGAACCCGTCGGCCTGGGCCGCCCCGGCCTGGGTCGCGTCCGTCGGCGGCGGACCGGGCTGGAACCACTGGCCGGCCGCCGCGGCCGTGTCGAGCAGCCAGCGGTGCAGCGCCGCCTCGGCGGCCGCGATCTCCTGCGGGCTCTCCTCCTCCTGGAGCCGCTCGCGCGCGTAGAGCCGCAGCAGGTCGTGGAAGAGCAGGCGGTCGGCGGCGGTGTGGCCGAGCAGGCCCAGGTCGAGGAGTTCGTCGAGCATCTCCTCGACCTGGTCCGGCCGCAGACCGGTGAGGGCGGCGCCCGCCCCCGTGTCGAAGTCCGCGCCCGGGACGAGCGCCAGCCGGCGGAAGAGGAGCCGCACCGGTTCCGCGAGCTGTTCGTAGGAGAGCCGGAACGCGGAGCGGATGCGTAGGTCCCCGGCGGTCAGACGCTGGAGTCGCAGGTCCTCGTCACCGAGCCGATCGGCGAGGGCGCGCGGGCTCCAGGCGGGCCGGCTCAGCAGGCGGTTCCCCGCTATCCGCAGCGCCAGCGGCAGGTGTCCGCAGAGCTCGGCGATCCGCGCGAAGGCGGCCGGGTCGGACCCGGCCGCGCCGCCGTCCGCCGTCCCGTCCTCGCGCTGTGCGAGGATCGCGCCGAGCAGCGCGGTGGCGGCGTCGACGGGCAGCGGTGCCAGGACGAGCCGTCGCGCGTGCTCGATGCCGGCGAGCGTACGGCGGCTGGTCACCCAGAGCCGGCCCGCCCCCGGTCCGGGCAGCAGGGCGCGGACCTGGGCCTCGTGCGCGGCGTTGTCGAGGACGACGAGGGTCTCCCGCTCCCGCATCAGCCGGCGGTAGAGGCCGCGGCGTTCGTCGGTCTCGCCCGGCAGGTCCCGCTCGCGGACGCCCAGGGCCCGCAGCAGGCGGCCCAGGGCGTCGTGCGGGGTGACGGGTTCGGCGTCCAGACCGCGCAGGTCGACGAAGAAGCAGCCGTCGGCGAACCGGTCGGCCACACGCGCCCCGGCGTGCACCACGAGTGCGGTCTTGCCGAGGCCGGGGGCGCCGGAGACGACCGACACGGGCGGACCGGCGGGGGAGTCCAGGGTCCGGGCGAGCCAGGCGGTCTCGGCCGCGCGGCCGGTGAAGTCGGGCACCGTGGGAGGCAGGTCGCAGAGGCCGGGCGGTGCGGCGGCCGGCTGTCGCCGCCGGCCCGCGCGGGCCGCGGCCAGCAGCGCCTCGGTGGCGGCCGGGGCGAGCCCCAGCGCGGTGGCGAGGGCCTGGACGGTGCGGGCCTGGGGGCCGCGGCTGTGGCCGCGCTCCATGTCGCCGATGGCGCGGTCGCTGACGCCCGAACCCTCCGCCAGTTCCTCCAGGGTCAACCCGGCGTCGTGGCGGTGCGCGCGCAGCAGCGGTCCCAGGGCCGGAGGCTCCGGCTGGCTCATCTGACCCCCCGATTGGTGAGGGATCATCATACTGTCGGTGGCCTTGACCTGCGACGACCTGCCCATCCGGCCCGGGTGGCCCACGCCGCCGGGCCCTACGCCGCCGGGCCCCGCACTGCCGCGCCCTACGCTGCCAGGCCGCGCACTGCCGCGCCCTACGCCGCCGGGCCCCGGGCGCCGCCGGTGGACGGCGGGCCCGGGGCCCCGGTGGTGCCGGTGCGGTCAGCCGATGGCGGCCCCGGCGGCCTCCGGCAGGAAGCCCGGCACGCGGACGCCCAGCCCGCGCTCCAGCGCCTGCCGGTGGACGAGGCCGGCGAGCGCGAGGTCGAGCGCGCCGAGCCCGAACGGCGAGAAGACGGTGACGCCGTCCTCGGGGCGCCGGAAGGGCTGGTCGGCGCGGAGCACGGAGCCGATCGAGGTGCTGATGAAGTCCCGGTTGCCGACCTGCTGTTCGGCGAGGTGCAGGGACGTCCCCTCACGGCACACGTGGTCGGCGTCGTCGACGACGTTGACGGCGCCCAGGATGCTCCCGGCGGTCAGGTCGCGCAGCGACACGTGCAGCACCAGGGTGCCGGGCCGGCAGGCCTCGGTGGTCAGGTGCGGGGTCGCGGCGGTGGTGGCGAGGCAGACCAGCCGGTGGGCGGCCAGCGCGTCCTCGGCGGTCTCGGCGACGGCGGTCTTGAACCCCGGCCAGCGGGCCGCGCAGCGGGCGGCGAACGCCTCCGCGCGGGACCGGTCGAGGTCGAAGACGGTGACGGTGCCGAGGTCCGGCAGGACGGCCCGCAGGTAGTTCAGGATCTCGAAGCCGATCACGCCGCAGCCGATCAGGCTGACGCCGGTCTCGGGGGTGTCCGAGGTGAGGACGGACGCGGCGAGGGCGGCGCTCGCCGCCGTGCGCCGCGCCGAGATCAGCGAGCCCTCCAGCAGGGCCTCCGGGTGACCGGTGGCCATCGAGTTGAGGATCACCGCGGCGGAGGCGCGTTCCAGCCCGGCGGCGGTGTTGCCGGGGAAGGAGGAGATCCACTTGATGCCCGCCACCGGGACGTCCTCGCCGAGGTAGGCGGGCAGTCCGATGATCCGGTTGCGCGGCTCGTCGGGAAAGCGGAGGAACACCGAGTGCGGCAGGGCCGTGCGGCCCCGGTCGTGCAGGACGTAGGCGCGGCGCACGGCCGCGACGACCTCGCTCTCGGCACCGTCGAGGACCTGTCGGACCTCCCCGGCTCCCAGGATCAGCATGGTGCCACCTTCATCGCCAACTCCTTCTCCTTCCACAGGTGGGACACGTCGCCGAAGTGGCGGGCGACCCATTCGTCGTCGTAGATCGTGTCGAGGTAGCGCTCGCCGCGGTCGGGCAGGACGACGGCGCAGCGTGAGCCGGCGGGGATGCTGTCGGCCATCAGGTCGATCGCGGCCACCAGCGCGCCGGAGGAGCCGCCCGCCAGGATCGCCTCCCGGCCGGCGAGCCGCCGGCAGCCGACCACGCAGTCGAGGTCCGTCACGTGGACGACCTCGTCGGCGAGGCCGTCGCGGTAGAGCGCGGGCCGGACGGCCGCGCCGTGGCCGGGGATCAGCCGGGAGGTCGGGACGCCGCCGAAGATGGCGCTGCCCCGGGCGTCCACCGCGACGACCGTCACCGGCAGTCCGAGGTCGCGGACGTGCTCCGCGCACCCGCGCAGGGTGCCGCACGAACTCGTCGCGCAGAACAGGTAGTCGATCCCGCCGGGGACCGCCGCCAGGATCTCGCGCATCGTCCGCCGGTGCGCCTGGGGGTTCAGCGGGTTGGCGTACTGGTTGGGCCAGTACGCCCCGGGGATCCGGGCGGTGATCTCGCTGATCCGGCGGATCCGGACGGGCAGGTACTCGCCGGTGGCCGGGTCGGTGTCGCGGACCACCTCGACCTCGGCGCCGAGCGCCCGCATGACGGCGATGTTCTGGCGGTTGGTGCGCGGGTCCACCACGCAGATGAACCGGAGCCCGTAGTAGGCGCAGACCTGGGCGAGCCCGATCCCGAGGTTGCCGGAGCTGGATTCGACGACCACCGAGCGGCCGGGCACCAGCGCGCCGGTGCGGATCCGCTCGCGGAGCATCTCCAGCGCCGACCGGTCCTTCATGCTGCCGCCGGGGTTGAAGGCCTCCAGCTTGGCGTAGGTGGTGAAGTGCCGGCCCGGCGCGAGCTTGGCGAGTTCGACCAGCGGGGTGCCGCCGATCGTGCCGAGTACGCCGGCCGGCCGGTCGTCAGGTTCCGGCATGATGGCCTCGCCCCGTCGGATCGGGGCGCGGCCCGAGCATGGTGCGGAACACGCTAGTTCCTCCTGTCAGCGCTGGATCGAGGGGTTGTCCGGCGGCCCGTCGCCCCGGTCGGGGGAGCGGTCGTCGGGCGGCAGCCGCCGTCGAGTGGCGGTGGCGGCCGGGAGAGGGGCCACCGGGGGAGTGGCGGCCGGGAGAGGGGCCACCGGGGGAGTGGCGGCCGGGAGAGGGGCCACCGGGGGAGCGGTGGCCGGGGGAGGACCACCCGGGGAGGGGTGGCGGGGCGACCGGGTGGAGCCGCCCGGTCTCACGGGGAGGCCGGGCCGGGCACGCTGCGCACCGTACGGGCGGCCGAGGCGGCGACGGCGAGCAGCACCATCCAGCCCGCCAGGACCGTCGCGGCGGTCCGCGCGCCGGCCGAGTCGAGCAGCAGGCCGCCGAGCAGCGAGCCGATCGGCAGGGCCCCGTTGGACAGCGTGCTCATCGCCGCGAGCACCCGGCCGCGCAGCCGGTCGGGGGTGATGCCCAGCTGGTAGCTGCCGAGCGCCACGTTCCACAGCGGTCCGACGAACCACATCGCCGCGTAGGCGGCGGTGAGCGTCAGCGGGTCGCGACTGAGGGCGATCACGATCATCAGGACGGCCCAGGCCCAGTTCGCCGCGATCACCAGGGCGGGCAGGCCCAGGCGGCGGGCGAACCACGGTGCGGCCAGCGAGCCGAGGAGGCCGCCGCCGCCCGCGACCCCGACCATCAGACCGACCCCGGCCGAGGAGGCGCCGACATCGGTGGCCAGCACGATGGCGACCAGGAACAGGGCCCGGAACATCAGGTTGCTGCCGGCCACCAGCAGGGTGGTGGTGCGCAGGAACGGGTGCTGCCAGAGCCACCGCAGTCCCTCAAGGACCTGCTCGCCCAGCGTGCCGGTCCGGGCGGGGCGGTCGGCCTCGAACTCCTTGCGGATGAACAGCAGGCCGGTCAGCGAGACCAGGTAGGTCAGCGCGTCGGCCACGAAGGGCACGGCCCGGCCGAATCCGAACAGGATGCCGCCGAGCGGCGTGCCGAGCATCACGGCGCCCCGCCCGCGCGCCTCGTTGCGGGACAGGGCCAGCGAGAGCTGGCCCGGCGCCACCACGTTCGGGACGGCCGCGTGCGCGGCGAGCCCGTGGAACACGGTGAGCGCGCCCTCCGCGAAGCCCACGGCCAGCACCAGCGGCAGGCTGAGCAGGTCGAGCGCCGACGAGACGGCGATGACCGCCGCGCCGAGCGCGCGCAGCGCGTCGCACCAGATCATCAGCCGCCGGCGCGGCCAGCGGTCCACCAGGGCGCCGGCCGGCAGTTGCAGGAGCAGGGCGGGCAACAGGGCGACGAAGCCGGCCAGGCCGGCGTCGAAGGGCGAGCCGGTGAGGGCCAGGACCAGCAGGGGGTAGGCGATGGTGGTAGCCGTCGAGCCGAGCAGTGAGACGGCCGAGCCGCCCCACAGCAGCAGGAAGTCGCGGTTGCGGTGCAGCGGGACCACCGGCTCGGCGGCGGTCGCGTCGGCCGGGTTCGGCGGGTCGGGCGGGTCCGGCGGACGCTCCTCCGGGTCCGCCGGCGCCCGCGTGTCGGGGCTGGTCATCTCTCACGCACCTCGCGGGGCCGGACCGGCCGTCAGCCGGCCGCCCGCTCCATCTGGCGGCGCAGACTGAGCGGCCGCATGTCGGTCCAGACCGTGCCGATGTGGGCCAGGCAGTCGGCCCTGGTGCCCTCGGTGCCCTCCGCGTACCAGCCGAGCGGGAGCTCCCGGTCGGCGGCCCAGACGGAGTACTGCTCCTCGTCGTTGAGGACGACGCGGTAGGTGCGGTCGTCGGTGTCTTCCTCGGCCACGGCGGGCCTCCCTCGGGTGAACTGCCGCGTCACGAACCTCACGTGACCGGTGGCGGCGCCAGCGAGCCTGCCGCACCCGCCGGGCCCGGCTGCAGAGAAGGAGGCGCAGTCACCGTGACGCCAAGGCTGCCGGTGTGACTGCCGGTTGTTCTCTCGAAGGGTCGTGGCCCGGGCGACGACGCTGAGGCGCATGACTGCGAACCCCTCCATCCGGCCCGTGCCGGCGGACCGAGCCCGGGCGAACGGCGCGGGCTCCGTCCTCCCCCTGACCGTGCCGGCCGACACTCCCGGCACGCCCCTGGCCGCGTACCTCTCGGCCGCCCGACCGTTCGTCCGCGGCCGGCTGCTCGAACACGGCGCGGTCCTGCTGCGCGGGTTCGACGTCGGCGGCGTGGACGGGTTCGAGGCGGCGGTGCGGGCGGTGTCCGGCTCCCCCCTCGCCTACGCCGAGCGGTCCTCGCCGCGCAGCACCATCAAGGGGCAGGTGTACACCTCGACCGACTACCCGCCGAACGAGGAGATCTTCCTCCACAACGAGAACTCCTACCAGGCGGACTGGCCGCTGACCCTCTTCTTCCACTGCGTCGAGCCGCCGGAGACGCTCGGCGCCACCCCGCTCGCCGACACCCGCCGGGTCTACCGGGCGATCGACCCCGCCGTCCGGGAGGAGTTCGCCGCCCGCGGCTGGATGGTGGTGCGCAACTTCTCGGACGGCTTCGGCGTGCCGTGGCAGCAGGCCTTCAACACCTCCGACCGCGCCGAGGTGGACGCCTACTGCGCGCGCAACGGCGTCGCCACCGAGTGGACCGCGGACGGCCTGCGCACTCGCGCCCGCCGCGCGGCGGTCCACCGCCACCCGGTGACCGGGGAGACGGTGTGGTTCAACCACCTGACCTTCTTCCACGTGACCACGCTGGGCGAGGAGGTGAGCGCCGCGCTGCGGGAGATGTACGACGACGAGCAGCTGCCGACCAACACCTACTACGGCGACGGCCGGCCGGTCCCGGACGACATCGTGGCGCACCTGCGCGCCTGCTACCGCGCCGAGTGGCGGCGCTTCGACTGGCAGCGGGACGACGTCCTGCTCGTGGACAACATGCTGTCGGCGCACGCCCGCGAGCCCTTCACCGGCCCGCGCCGGATCGCCGTGGCCATGGCCGAGCCGCACTCGGCCGTCGTGAACCCCGACTCGCGCCTGGAGACCTCCGATGCCCACCGGTGACAGCGGCCTGCCGCTCTCGTTCGCCCAGGAACAGCTCTGGTTCCTTGATCAGCTCCGCTCCGGCGCCTCCACCGAGTACCTGATGTGCGAGGCGTTCCGGATCCGCGGCCCGCTCGACCTGCCGGTCCTGGAGGCGGCGTTCGGCGAGATCGCGGCGCGGCACGAGGTGCTGCGCACGCGCTACGGCACCGAGGCCGGCACCGGGGTGCAGTACGTCGACGAGCCCGGCCCCGTGCCGCTCGCCCCGGTCGACCTGACCGGCCTGGCGGAGGCCGACCGCGAGGCGCGGCTGGCCGAGCTGCACGCCACCGAGCTGCGCACCCCGATCGACCTGCGCACCCGGGCGCCCTGGCGGCTGACGCTGGCCCGGCTCGCCGAGGAGGAGTCCGTCCTGCTGGTGACGGTCCACCACATCGCCTTCGACGGCTGGTCCTGGGGCCTGCTGGCGCGCGAGCTGCACGAGCTCTGCACCGCCTTCGCGACCGGCGAGCCGTCGCCGCTGGAGCCGGTCCCGGTGCAGTACGCCGACTTCGCGCAGTGGCAGCGCGACACCTGGGCCGCCGACCCCGAGCGCGAGGAGCGGCGGCGCGGCTACTGGCGGGAGCGGCTGGCGGGGCTGGAACCGCTGGAGCTGCCCACCGACCGCCGGCGCCCGGCCCGCTGGGACCCGGCCGGCGACAGCGTCCCGTTCACCGTGCCGGCGGAGCTGGCGCGACGGCTGGCCGCGCTCGGCCAGGAGGGCGGCGCGACCCCGTTCATGGTGCACCTGGCCGCGTTCCAACTGCTGCTCGCGCGCTGGTCCGGCCGGCCCGACGTGGCGGTCGGCGTGTCGGTCTCCGACCGCAACGAAGTCGCCCTGGAGCCGCTGGTCGGCATGTTCCTCAACACCGTGGTGCTGCGGACCGACCTTTCCGGCCGCGGGTCCTTCCTCGACCTGCTGGCACGGGTCCGCGAGACCACCCTGGACGCCTACGAGCACCAGGACGTGCCGTTCGGCTGGGTGGTGGCCGACCTCGCCCCCGAGCGGGACCTCTCCCGCAACCCGGTGTTCCAGGTCGGGTTCGCGCTGCACAACGCCGAACGCCGCCCGCTGCGGCTGCCCGGACTGGACGTCACCAAGGTCGGGACGGCCACCGAGCACTCCGCCTTCGACCTCTCGCTGCACCTGTCCGAACTCCCCGACGGCTCGTTCGCGGCCAAGCTCATCTACCCCACCGCGCTGTTCGACCGGGCCCGCGTCGAGCGGATGGCGGCGAGCCTACTGCGGCTGCTCGCGGGGATCGCCGACCGTCCGGCCGCCCCCGCGTACGCGCTGGAGACCGTGCCCGACGCGGAGCTGGCGGCCCTGGCCCGCTGGAACCGCACCGAGACCGAGCGCCCGGGGCAGTCGCTGGCCGAACTGTTCTTCGCCCAGGCGCTGGCCACCCCGGACGCGGTCGCCGTGGTGTCCGGCGCGCGGGAGACCGACTACGCCGACCTGGCCGACCGGGTCCGCCGGCTCGCCGGCCGGCTGCGCTCGCGCGGCGTCGGCCGGGAGAGCGCCGTCGGCGTCGCGCTGCACCGCGGCACCGACCTGGTCACCACCCTCCTCGCGGTGCTGACCGCGGGCGGGGTCTACGTCCCGCTGGCCCCGGAGCAGCCGGCCGACCGGCTGGCCCACCTGGTCGCCGACGCCGGGGTGAGCCTGCTGGTGACCGAGAACGCCCTGCTCGGACAGGTGCCCGAGCACCCGAACACGCTCGTGCTGGACGCCGCCGACGGCCGCGGTGAGGCCCCGGGCCTCGACCCCGTCGGCGCGGCCGGCACCGAGGCCGCCTACGTGATGTACACCTCCGGCTCCACCGGCCTGCCCAAGGGCGTGGTCGTCCCGGAGGCCGCGATCCGCAACCGGGTGCTCTGGTCGGTGGAGCGCTACGGCCTGGGCCCCGGGGACCGGGTGCTGCAGAAGACCACCATCGGCTTCGACGCCGCCGTGTGGGAGTTCCTCTCCCCGCTGGTCTGCGGGGCCACCGTGGTGACCGGCCCGCGGGACGCCCACCGCGACCCGGCGGTGATGGCCCGCGCCGTCGCCGAGCACCAGGTCACCGTGCTCCAGGGCGTGCCCTCGATGTTGCGCCTGCTGCTGGACGAGCCGGCGCTGGCCGACTGCGACGCGCTGCGCGTGGTCTGCTCGGCGGGCGAGCCGCTGCCCGCCGACCTCTGCGCCCGGCTGCGCCGGATCGTCGACGTCGAGGTGGTCAACACCTACGGCCCGACCGAGTGCGCCATCGACTCCACCGCCTGGCCCTACGACCCGGCCGAGTCCGGGGAGCAGGTGCCGATCGGCCTGCCGCTGCCCAATGTGCGCGCCTACGTGGTGGACGCCGAGGACCGGCTGGTGCCCGTCGGCGTGGTCGGCGAGCTGTGCGTCGGCGGCATCGGGCTCGCCCGCGGCTACGCCGGCCGCGGCGACCTCACCGCCGACCGGTTCGTCCCCGATCCCTTCGCCGCCGTCCCCGGTGCCCGCCGCTACCGCACCGGAGACCTGGTGCGCCGCCGCGCGGACGGCGCGCTGGAGTACGTCGGACGCGTCGACGACCAGGTCAAGATCGGCGGCGTGCGGATCGAGCCCGGTGAGATCGAGGCCCTGCTGGCGACCCACCCCTCGGTGGCCGCCGCCGTGGTCGTCGCCCAGCGCTCCGGCACCGGCGACACCCGGCTGACCGCCTACGTGGTGGCCGCCGCCGGGACCCGGACCGAACCGGAGGCGCTCCGCGCCCACCTGGCGGCCGGACTGCCGGAGGCCATGGTGCCGTCCGCCGTCGTCACGCTCGACGAACTGCCGCTCACGCCCAACGGCAAGGTGGACCGCCGCCGGCTGCCCGACGTCGCCGCCGAGGCGGAGCGGCCGGCCGGGACGGCCTGGGAGGCGCCGCGCACCGACGCCGAGCGGACCGTCGCCGCGCTGATGGCCGAGGTGCTGGACGTCGAACGGGTCGGCGCGCAGGACGACTTCTTCCTGCTCGGTGGGTACTCGCTGCTCGCGATCAAGCTGGTGCTGCGGCTGCGCCGCGCCTTCGGCATCGAGCTGACCGTCGGTGAGCTGTTCCACGCGCCGACGGTCGCCGGGCTGGCCGCCCGGATCGCCGGCGTCGCCGACACCGCGCCGCGCGGTGCCGAGGACGCCGTCCGCCCGGTGGGCCGCGACCGCCCGCTGCCGCTCTCCTTCGGCCAGCAGCGGATGTGGTTCCTCGACCAACTGGAGCCGGGGAGCCACGAGTACGTCGTCCCGCTGGCGCTGCGGCTGACCGGTCCGCTCGACACCGGGGCGCTGCGCGGTGCGTTGGACGCGCTCTCCGCCCGGCACGAGGTGTTGCGCACCCGGTACCGGGACGAGGGCGGCGATCCCGTCCAGGTCATCGACCCTGCCGGCCCGGTCGACTTCACCCTGACCGACCTGACCGACCTGACCGACCTGACCGACCTGACCGACCTGACCGACCTGACCGGCTCGGTGGACGGTGCCGACGCCGAGGCGCGGGCCCGCGCCCTGGTCGACGAGCTGGCCCGCTCGCCGTTCGACCTGGCCCAGGGCCACCCGCTGCGGGTCACCCTGATCCGCACCGCCCCCGAGGACCACCTGCTCGTCCTGACCCTGCACCACATCGCCTTCGACGCCTGGTCGACCAACGTCTACCTGCGCGAACTGGACCTCGCCTACCGCTCCCTCACCGAGGACGCGCCGGCCCTGCCGGCCCCCGAGCCGGTCCAGTACGCGGACTTCGCCCACTGGCAGCGCGAGCAGCAGGACGCCGGCCGGCTGGATCACCAACTCGCCTACTGGCGGGACCGCCTGGGCGGTCTGACGCCCGTCGAGCTGCCCACCGACCGGGTCCGCGCCGCGGTCCGCGACTCCCGCGGCGGCAACGTGGTCGTGGAGGTCGCGCCGGAGGTCGGCCGGGCGGTCACCGAACTGGCCGGCCGGCACGGCGCCACCCCGTTCATGGTGCTGCTCGCGGTGTTCCAGGTGATGCTGCGGCGCTACACCGGTCTCGACGACCTCGCGGTGGGCACCCCGGTCGCCGGGCGGACCCGCCAGGAGACCGAGGAGCTGGTCGGGTTCTTCACCAACAACCTGGTGATCCGCAACGACCTGGGCGGCAACCCGGCCTTCACCGACCTGCTGGACCACGTCCGCGGTTCGGTGCTCGACGCCTTCGCCCACCAGGACGTGCCGTTCGAGCACCTGGTAGACGCGCTGCGGCCGGAACGGGACCTCTCCCGCAATCCGCTGTTCCAGGTCATGTTCGAGCACCAGCACCTGGCGGGCGTCCCCGCCCGGCTCGGCGCGGCCGCCGTGGAGCCCGTCCGGGCCGGCCTGGAGATCGCCAAGTTCGACCTCACCGTGACCGTCAAGGAGCGCGGCGGCCGGATGTACTGCTGGTTCGAGTACGCCACCGCGCTCTTCGACCGGGCCACCGTCGAACGGATGGCGGGCCACTACCTGACCCTGATCGGCAGCGTCACCGCCGCCCCCGGCGCGCGGATCGGCGACCTCGGCATGCTCACCGACGCCGAGCGGCACACCGCCCTCACCCGCTGGGCCGACCCGGCGGGCGACCGGACCGCCGCGCTCGACCCGGTCGCGGAGCACGGGCTCACCGTGCCGGAGCTCTTCGCCCGGCAGGCCCGGCGCACCCCGGACGCGATCGCCGTGGTCTTCGGCGAGCAGCGGCTGAGCTACGCCGAACTCGACGCGCGGGCCGACCGGTTCGCCGCCCGGCTGCGCTCCCTCGGGGTCACCGCGGAGACCGTCGTCGGCTCGCTGCTGGAGCGGAGCGTCGAGGCGGTGGTGGTGCTGCTCGGGGTGCTCAAGTCCGGCGGCCTGTACGTGCCGTTCGACCCGCAGCACCCGGCCGAGCGGCTGGACTTCATGCTCGCCGACGCCGGCCCGGAGCTGGTGGTCACCACCGGCGCGTTCGCCGAGCGGGTGACCGGGCCCTATCGCGTGGTGCTCGCCGACGGGACCGACGCGGCGACCGACGCCGGGGTGGACGCCCCGACCGGCGCCCCGACCGGCGCCGGGGTGGACGCCCCGACCGGCGCCGCGACCGATGCCCCGGCCGATCTCACGGCCGAGGCCGCGACCGCGCCGGCGCCCGTCCGGATCCACCCGGAGAACCTCGCCTACGTCATCTACACCTCCGGCTCGACCGGCCGCCCCAAGGGCGTGATGATCGAGCACCGCTCGTACGCCCACCACTGCCGGGTGATCGCCGACCAGTACGGCATCGCGCCCGGCGAGCGGGTGGTGCTGCTCTCCGCGCTCACCTTCGACGTGGCGATGGACCAGATCGCGGCGACCCTGGTCGCGGGCGCCACCGTCGTGGTGGCCGACCCGGTGTTCTGGACCCCGGCCGAGCTGCCCGCCAAGCTCGCCGAGCACGGCGTCACCATCGTCGAGATCACCCCCTCCTACTACCGGGCCGTCCTGGAGTCCCCCGACCTGCCCCTGCTGAGCGGGCTGAAGCTGATGAACGTCGGCAGCGACGTGGTCACCGGCCTCGACGCCCGGCGCTGGGCGCGGACCGGCCTGCCCGCCCGCTTCCTGTGCAACTACGGCCCGACCGAGGCCACCGTCACCTGCCTGCTGCACCCGGTCTCCGAGGTGCCGGCCGAGGGGGACGAGGCCTCGGCCCTGCCGCTCGGACGGCCCGTCCCCGGCACCCGCGCCCACATCCTGGACGCCGACCAGCGGCCCGTGCCGGTGGGGGTGCCCGGGGAGCTGTACCTGGGCGGCGTCCGGCTGGCGCGCGGCTACCACCGGCGCCCGGAGCTGACCGCCGAGCGCTTCGTGCCCGACCCCTTCGCCGAGGAGCCCGGCCGGCGCCTGTACCGGACCGGCGACCTCGCCCGTCACCGGCCGGACGGCACCATCGAGTTCCTCGGCCGGATCGACCAGCAGGTCAAGGTCCGCGGCCTGCGCATCGAACTCGGCGAGATCGAGGCGGCCCTGGCTCGCCACCCCGCCCTCCAGGAGGCGGTGGTGACCGCGCCGGAGACCGCCCCGGGCGAACGCCGGCTGGCCGCCTACCTGGTGGCCCGGCCCGGCAGCCCGATGCCCGACGTCGCCGAACTCCGCGGCCACCTGCGGGCGCTGCTCCCCGAGTACATGATCCCCGCGCTCTGGGTGCCGCTCGACGTGCTCCCGCTGACCGCCAGCAAGAAGGTCGACCGCAAGGCCCTGCCCGACGCCTCCGCCGCCCTGGCCGGCGGCGCCCGCGAGCACCTGGCCCCGCGCGACCCCGCCGAGGAGGCGGTCGCCGCGATCTGGAGCGAGGTGCTGGGCGTGGAGCGGATCGGCGTCCAGGACGACTTCTTCGCCCTGGGCGGGCACTCGCTGCTCGCCACCCGGGTCCTGGCCCGGCTCCGCGAGGCGTTCGCCGTCGAGCTGCCGCTGCGCCTGCTGTTCGAAGCCACCACGGTGGCCCGGCTCACCGAGGCGGTGACCGACGCCGTCGAGGCCGAGATCACCGCGCTCACCGACGAGGAAGTGGCGGGCCTGCTCGCCGAGGAGGGGCACCGATGACCGACACCAAGGACCGCGCCCAGCTCCGGCAGGAGCTGCTCCGCCGGCGCCTCGCCGGCCGGGCCGCCGCCCCGGCCGAGGGCATCGGCCGGGCACCCCGCGGCGGCCCGCTTCCGCTCTCCTTCGCCCAGCGCCGGCTCTGGATCCTCGACCGGCTCCAGCCCGGCAGCACCGAGTACCTGGTGACGGCCTCGCTGCGGCTGCGCGGCCCGCTCGACCGCGCCGCGCTGCACACCGCGCTGGACGGCATCCAGCACCGGCACGAAGTCCTGCGGACCAGGTACCCGGTGGTGGACGGCGAACCCGTCCAGGTCATCGAGGCGCCGGGGCGCGTCCCGCTCGCCGAGGAGGACCTGACCGCCCTGGACCGCGCGACCGCGACCGCCCGGCTGGCCGACCTGGCCACCGGCGCGCGCCGCCCGGTGGACCTCGCCGAGGGCCCGGTGTTCTCCGTCGTGCTCGCCCGGCTCACCCCGCGGGAGCACGTCCTGCTGCTGACCGTGCACCACATCGCCTGCGACGGCTGGTCCGAGGACCTGCTGGTGCGCGAACTCGCCGAGCGCTACGACGACGCCGTCGCCGGGCGCCCGGCCCGCACCCCGGAACTCGCGGTGCAGTACGCCGACTACGCGGTCTGGCAGCGCGAGCGCCTCTCCGACGGGGCCCTGCGGCGCCGGCTCGACCACTGGACCGAGCGGCTCGCCGGACTGGCGCCGCTGGAACTGCCCACCGACCGGCCCCGCCCGCCGGTGCGCGACGCGGCCGGCGCCCTGGTGCCGCTGGCCGTCCCGGCCGACACCGCCGGGCGGCTGACGGCGCTCGCCCGGGAACAGGGCGCGACCCCGTTCATGGCCCTGCTGGCCGCCCACGCCGTCCTGCTCGGCCGCTGGAGCGGGCAGCGCGACATCGCCGTCGGCTCCCCGGTGGCCGGGCGCGACCGCGCCGAGGTGCAGGACCTCGTCGGCCTCTTCCTCAACACCCTGGTGCTCCGGGTCGACCTCACCGGCCGGCCCACCTTCGCCGAGCTGCTGCGGCAGGTCCGGGAGAGCGCCCTGGACGCCTACGGGCACCAGGAGGTGCCCTTCGAGCGGCTGGTCGAGGAGCTGGCGCCCGAGCGCGACCCGGCCCGCACCCCGCTCTTCTCCTCGATGCTGCTGTGGCAGGACGCGGCCGGCGCCCCGGCGCCCGCCGCCATGGGCGGCCTGACGTCGGAGCGGCTGCCGGTCGGCGAGAGCACCGCCAAGTTCGACCTCACCGTGGGCCTGGCCGAACAGCCGGACGGCTCGCTCGCGGGCAGCGTCAACTACGCCACCGCGCTGTTCGACCGGGCGACCGCCGAGCGGTTCGCCGCCCAGTTCGCCCGCCTGCTGGAGAGCGCCGTCAGCACGCCCGACGCCCCGCTCGACGAGCTGGAGATCCTCCCCCGGGAGGAGCGCGAGCGCCAGCTCCTCACCTGGAACGCCACCGGCCGCGACTACCCCACCGGCACCCTGCCGCTGCTGTTCGAGGCCCAGGCCGCCCGGACCCCGAACGCGGCCGCGGTGCGGTTCGAGGGCGCCGACCTCACCTACCGCGAGCTCGACGTCCGGGCCAACCTGCTCGCCCACCACCTGCGCACCCTCGGCGTCGGCCCGGAGTCCGTGGTCGGCGTCTGCCTGCACCGCGGCGCCGACCTCGTGGTGGCGCTGCTCGCGGTGCTCAAGGCCGGCGGCGCGTACCTGCCGCTCGACCCGGACTACCCGGCGGACCGGCTCGCCTTCATGCTGGCCGACTCCGGCGCCCGCGCCGTGGTCACCGACCCCGGGCTCACCCCCCTGGTCTCCGGCCACACCCCGCACCTGGTGGACATCACCGCCGAACTGCCCGGCGGCTGGAGCCACGACCCGGTCTTCGCGGCGGCCCCCGAACACCCGGCCTACCTGATCTACACCTCCGGCTCGACCGGCCGCCCCAAGGGCGTCCTGGTCGAGCACCGGGCCATCGTCAACCGGCTGCACTGGATGCAGGAGGCCTACGGACTCGACGCCACCGACCGGGTGCTGCAGAAGACCCCGTACAGCTTCGACGTCTCGGTGTGGGAGTTCTTCTGGCCGCTGATCACCGGCGCCACCCTGGTGATGGCCCGCCCCGGCGGCCACCGCGACCCCGCCTACCTCGCCGACCTGATCGACGACGAGGCGATCACCACCCTGCACTTCGTCCCGTCGATGCTGCGGGCCTTCCTCGCCGAGCCGCTGCGGCCGCTGCCCTCGGTGCGCCGCATGGTGTGCAGCGGCGAGGCCCTGCCCGGCGACCTGGTCACCGCCGTCCACGAGCGGATCGGCTGCGAGCTGCACAACCTGTACGGACCGACCGAGGCCGCGGTCGACGTCACCGCGGTCCGCTGCGAGCCCGGCCGACCCGTCACCATCGGCCGTCCGATCGCCAACACCCGCGCCTACGTCCTGGACGCCGCGCTGCGCCCGCTGCCGATCGGGGTGCCCGGCGAACTCCTGCTCGGCGGCGTCCAGTTGGCCCGCGGCTACCTCGGTCGCCCCGGGCTCACCGCCGACCGCTTCGTGCCCGACCCCTTCGCCGCCGCCCCCGGCGGGCGGCTCTACCGCACCGGCGACCTCGCCCGCTACCGGGCGGACGGCGAGATCGAGTACCTCGGCCGGCTCGACCACCAGGTGAAGATCCGCGGCCAGCGGGTCGAACTCGGCGAGATCGAGGCGGTGCTGGCCCAGGCCCCCGGCGTCACGGCCGCGGCCGTCGCCGTCCACGACGAACAGCTCGTCGGCTACCTGGTGCCGGCCGCGGCCGACGTCGAGGCGGCCCGCGAGCACCTGCGCGGGCGGCTGCCGGAGCACATGCGGCCGGTGCACTGGACGACCCTGGAGACCCTGCCGCTGACCCCCAGCGGCAAGACCGACCGCAAGGCGCTGCCGGCACCCGACCGGACCCGCTCCGAGCTGGTCGGCGCGTTCGTCGCCCCGCGCGACGCGATCGAACAGACCCTCGCGGACGCCTTCGCCGCCGCCCTCGGCGTCGACGAGGTCGGCGTGCACGACGGCTTCTTCCAGCTCGGCGGCGACTCGATGCGCGCCATCCGGGCCGTCGGCGCGCTGCGCGACCAGGGGCTGGCCCTCTCCGTCCAGGACGTCTTCGCCCGGCAGACCGTCGCCGAGCTGGCCCCGCTGGCCGCCGGCCGGCCGGCCGCCGCACCGGTGGAGACCGCCCTGGTCGGCCGGTTCGAGCTGCTCGCCCCGGGCGACCGCGCCCGCCTCCCCGAGGGCCTGGTCGACGCCTACCCGATGGGCCAGGTCCAGGTCGGCATGGTCTACGAGCTGCTGGCCGACCCCGAGCGCAACACCTACCAGAACGTCAGCACCTTCCAGATCGTCGACGACGGCCCGTTCTCCGCCGAGGCGCTGAACGGCGCGGTCCGCCTGCTGCTGGAGCGGCACGAGATCCTGCGCACCTCCTTCGACCTCTCCGGGTACTCCGAACCGCTCCAACTCGTGCACGCCGCCGACCGCCTCCACCTGGAGATCGGCGTGGACGACCTGCGCGGCCTGCCGGCCGAGGAGCAGCAGGCGGTCGTCCGGCGCTTCCGTGCCGAGGCCCAGCGCACCCCGTTCGACATCGGGCGCGCCCCGCTGCTGCGCTACCACGCCCATCTGGTCGGCGACCGGGAGTGGCTGCTCACCCACGTCGAGTGCCACGCCATCCTGGACGGCTGGAGCCACCACTCCGTCATCGGCGAGCTGCGGGCCGTCTACCGCGAGCTGGCCGCCGGCACCGGCGCCCCCGCCGCGGCGCCGCCGGAGGTCCGCTACGCCGACTTCATCCAGCTGGAGAAGCAGGCCCTGGCCTCCCCGGCCGACCGCGAGTTCTGGCGCGGGCGGATCACCGGCCGCGACCGGCTCCGGCTGCCCGCCGACAGCGCCCCGGCCGAGGCGCACCTGCCCGCCACCGAGGTCCGGCTGCCCTGGGCCGGGCTGGAGCCGAGGCTGCGCCGGCTCGCCGCCGACACCCAGAGCTCGCTCAAGACCGTCCTCTACACCGCCCACCTCAAGGTGCTCGGCCTGCTCAGCGGCCAGCGCCGGTTCTTCGCCGGCGCGGTGACCAACGGCCGGCCCGAGCTGCCGGGCGGCGACCGGGTGCGGGGCATGTACCTCAACACCGTGCCCTTCGCCGTCGACCTGCGGGCGCCGAGCTGGCGCGAGCTGGTGCGCTCGGTGTTCGCCGAGGAGCTCGCCCTGTGGCCGCACCGCCGCTACCCGCTGCCCGCGATGCAGCGCGAATGGGGCGGCGGGGAGCCGCTGGTCGAGGTGGTCTTCGCCTACCTGGACTTCCACGTCCTCGACGAGCACCGTACGGAGATCGGCACCGTCACCGACCACAGCCCGAACGAGTTCACCTTCGACGTCTGGACCTTCCCCGGCGAGCTGCGGATGACCTGCCGCCCCGGCTGGGTCGGCCGCGAGCGGCTGGCGGCGATCGGCGAGACCTTCCTCGCCGTGCTCACCGCGATGGCCGACGACGCCGAGGCGGACCCGCAGGCCTTCCGGGCCCCCGCCCTGGACCGGCTGACCGCCGAGGCCCCCGCCACCCGCCCGCTGCCCGAGGTCTGCGTGCCCGAACTGATCGCCACCCGCGCCGACCCCCGGGCGATCGCCCTGGAGGACGCGGAGCGACGGCTGACCTACCGGGAGGTGGACACCGCCAGCAACCAGCTGGCCCACCTGCTGCGCGGCCTCGGCGTCGGGCCCGAGACACCGGTCGCGATCTGCCTGGACCGCGGCATCGAAGCGGTGCTGGCCATGCTCGGCGTCCTCAAGGCGGGCGGCTACTACGTCCCGCTCGACCCCGCCTACCCGGACGCGCGGATCGGCTACGTCCTGGACGACGTCCGCGCCGAGGTGGTGATCTGCCACCCGCGGGACACCGAACGCTTCGCGCGGATCGCCGACCTGCGCTGCGTCCCCCTGGACGCGCGGTGGTCCGGGCTCGCCGTCCTCCCCGAGACCCCGGTCGAGGCGGGCACCCACCCCGACAACCTGGCCTACGTCACCTACACCTCCGGCTCCACCGGCCGGCCCAAGGGCGTCCAGGTCACCCACCGGGCCGTGGTCCGGCTGGTGCACGACCCCAACTACGCCGACCTCGACCCCGACCAGGCGCTCCTGCTGCACGCGCCGCTCGCCTTCGACGCCTCCACCCTGGAGGTGTGGGGCGCGCTGGGCAACGGCGCCCGGCTCGCCGTCTGCCCGCCCGGGGCGACCACCGCCGCCGAACTGGCCGAGGTGATCCGCCGGCACCGGGTGACCCTGCTCTGGCTCACCGCCGGTCTCTTCCAGCACATGGTGGAGACCGAACCGGAGGCCCTGGCCGAGGTCCGGCAGGTGCTCGCCGGCGGTGACGCGCTCTCGCCCGCGCACGTGCGGACCGCCCTCGGGCACGGCGTGGCGCTCACCAACGGGTACGGCCCCACCGAGTGCACCACCTTCAGCACGGCGCTGCGCGGGGTCACCGAGGCGGACGCCGACCGCGGGGTGCCGATCGGCGTGCCGATCACCGACACCCGCGTCCTGGTGGTCGACGACGACCTCGACCCGGTGCCGTTCGGCGTGGCCGGCGAACTGCTGGTCGGCGGCGCCGGCCTCGCCCGCGGCTACCTGGGCCGCCCCGACCTCACCGCGGACCGCTTCGTGCCGGACCCGTCCGGCACCGACCCCGGGGCCCGCTTCTACCGCACCGGGGACATCGTGCGCCGCGACCCCGACGGGACGCTGTCCTTCGTCGGCCGGCGCGACAACCAGGTCAAGATCCGCGGCCACCGGGTGGAGCTCGCCGAGGTGGAGGCCATGATCGGCGGACTCGCGCCGGTCCGGTCCGCCGCGGCCGCCGTCCACCCCGGACCGGACGGCCACAAGCGCCTGGTCGGCTACGTGGTCCTCGAACCCGGGACCGGCCCGCTGGACGTCGCCGTACTGCGCGAGCAGCTCCGCCGGCGGGTGCCCGACTACCTGGTGCCCGGGGCCTGGGTGGAACTGCCCGCGCTCCCGCTCACCGCCCACGGGAAGATCGACCGGGCGGCGCTGCCCGCGCCCACCGGACCGGCCCCGGCCACCGCCTCCACCGCCCCGCGCACCCCCGCCGAGCGGGCCGTCGCCGAGGTCTGGGCCGAGGTGCTCGGCATCGAACAGGTCGGCGTCGACGACGACTTCTACCTGCTCGGCGGGCACTCGCTGGCCATCCTGCGGATCACCGCGCTGCTGCGCGAACGGCACGGCATCGAGCTGACCGTCCGCTCCTTCGTCGCCGACCCGACCGTCGCCGGACTGGCCGCCGCCGTCGACGCGGCGGCGGCCGGCGAACCGGTGGAGTCGCTGCTCTGGCTCCGCCGGGAGGGCGACCGGCCCCCGCTGTTCCTCGTCCACCCCGGTGGCGGCAGCGCCCACTGGTACCGCCCCCTGGTGCCCCACCTCGACCCGGACCAGCCGGTCGCGGCCTTCGCCTGGCCCGGCCTCCAGGCCGAGCACGGCGGCCCCGTCCCCACCACCGAGCAGATGGCGGAGCGCTACCTGGCCGAACTGCGGGCCGCGGCGCCGCACGGCCCGTACCGGCTGTTCGGCTGGTGCGGCGGCAGCGGCATCACCAGCGAGCTGGCCCACCGGCTGACCGCCGAGGGCGAGGAGGTCACCTTCCTCCTGCTCGACCCGGGGCTCGACAACCACGAGCGGCCCGAGCTGTGGAAGGAGTACCGGCTGATCGAGAGCTGCGTGGCGAAGCTGACCGAACTGGCCGCCGCACCGCCCGAGCAGGACACCTCCGTGCTCCGGAAGGAGACCCTGGCGCTGCTCGAACACCTGGTGGACGACGTCGACCCCGAGGTCGGGATCGTGCTGCCGGAACACGGTGCCGGCGAGGTCTGGCTGCCGTCCGCGAAGATGTGGCGCGAGGTCATGGAGATGTGCCTGACGTACCGTCACCACGTTTACAGCGGGCGGCTGCACCTGATCGCCAGTGACGAACTCGCCGACGGCGAGCACGAGGTGGCCTCCGGCCAGGACTTCGGGGAGTACCTGGCCCGTTGGCAGGAGCTCACCGGCGACGTCGCCCTGCACCGGATCCCCGGTGACCACTTCGGCGTCATGAAGCCGCCCCACCTCGGCCGCCTGGCCGAGACGATCACCACCATCCTCGCCGGGGGCTGACCCCGGCGGCACCGAACCACCGCGAGGGCGGGGGCGCACACCGCGCCCCCGCCCTCGCGGCATCGGCGGGGAACGGGCGACGTCGCCGGCGCAGCGGGGCCTGCCGGCGGAACCCGATCCACGCCGACTCGCCCGCGGCGCCCCGGCACGGCGCGGTGTCGTGCTTCGGCACGGTGGGGCAGTCGAGCGTGCGCGGCTTCCGGGAGGAATCCGCAGGGGTGGTCCGGCGCTATTCACCGCCGGATCCGATGGCCGGAGTGCGCCCGTTCGCGCCGGCAACGGGCACCCCCGGAGTACGGTTGCTGTCTGTAGCGGTTTGATCACGGGCTTCGGGGTGTGTCCAGTGATGGAGATCAACAAGATCGTCGGGCAGCGCATCGAGAAGGGGCGACGGCGACGGGGATTGCAGCAAAGGCAACTTGGAGCGAGGGTGGGGCGGTCCGAGTCGTGGGTCGGTCAGGTGGAGCGTGGGGTCATCGCGCTGGACAGCGTCGGCCTGGCGGAACGGCTGGCTCTCACTCTGGGGTTGACGGTCGACCATGTTCTGGCGTTCGACATTCGCTACCCGAACGCCGTTGTGGTAGCACAGTCAGGGAGATCACAGGCGGCATCTGCGCCTTTGCCCCGCGCGACGGCGCCCGATGCGGAAAGCTCTGGGACTGTGCTTCGACGTACCCTCACTCTCGGTTCGCTCGCCGGCCTGACTGCCGCGTTCGTCGGCCTCTCACCGGAGTCCCAGGCCCAGGCCGCGCGGCAAGGCGCGCCTGTCGATCGGACGGTGGTGGATGAGCTGAGGTCGATCGGCGCCACGTACCGGCGCTCCTACAAGAGCTTTCCGGCGTCCAGCCTGGTGCCGGTCGCGCACCACCAGATCGAGCTGGTCATCTCGCTGCGGCCGAAGGACCAGCCGGAGGCCGTGCGGAACTCGCTGCTGGCCCACGTGGCCGAGATGGCCGCGCTCGCCGCGATCCTGCTCTCCATCGACCTCGGCGACCGGGAACGGGCCGACGCCTACGGCGAACTCGGCTACCAGGTCGCCAAGGAGATCCAGAGCCCCGAGCTGACCGCACTGCTGCTGGGCGGCCGTGCCTTCGGCACCTCCTACGGGGGTGACCCGGACGGCGGCCTGGACTACGCGCTCGCCGCGGTGGACGCCGCCGAACGCGGGGCCTCCGCACGGATGCGGGCCTGGACCCACGCGGTCGCCTCCGAGATGTACTCCTCCACCGGCGACGAGCACGGTTTCCGCTCCTCCCTGGAGGAGTCCCGTACCGTGCTGTCCGGGTCGATGGACGACGAACGCTGGGGCGGCATCTCCTGGTTCGACGAGTCCAAGGCATCGGCCTACGAGGGAAGTGACCTGCTGCGGCTCGGCAGGTACGACGAGGCCCTGCCCTCCCTCGACCGGGCGCTCGACCGGCTCGATCCGGAGATGCTGCGGCACCGTTGCACCGCCCACATCGCCCGCGCCGAGGCCCACGCCGGAGCCGGCCACATCGACGCGGCCTGCCAGGACGGGCACGCCGCACTCGACCTGGTCGCCCGAATCCAGCATCGCGAGACCCTGCGGAGGGTCGGTGACATGCACCGCAAGCTGCGGTCGGCCAGGACCTCGGCCACGAGGGGCCTGGGCGAGCACCTGATCGACACCCGGTCCCTTCTGGCGGCTGCGGGCGGCGCGACCTTACGCACCGATTTCGGCCCGCCGAAGGTGTAACTCGCGGTCCCGATGGCTGATCAGGGCGGGTCCGCCCCGATGTGGTCCAGACCGATCCGCAGTGGGGCTGCGGGCTCGTTGGCGGTTTGCGTATCTGATCTTGGACGGGGCGGCATGGTGGTGCCCATGCCGCCCCGGGGTGCCGTACCAACCCGCCTGGGCGCGGTTGCGCACGTAGCAACGACTGCCGCCCGCAAGCGACAGCACCAGTCACCAGTGAAGGAACCGAGATGGCACCGAACCAGCTCAACCTGCCCACCCTGCAGGGCACCGATCTTCTCGACCTCGATGTCACGGTCACCACCGAGGACGGCAGCGACAGCCTCGCTGACGGCTGCGGTACCTCCGACGGCTGCGGCTCCACCTGCGCGTCGGCGTGCACCAGCGCGGTCTGACCAGCGCTCAGTCCGGGACCGGGAAGCTCTCGCTTCCCGGTCCCGGCCGGCTCCTTCTCCGAGGGGCGTGACGACCCCTCATTCCCTACACGACCCGATCGGCGGAGGAACGGATGCACACCCCCTACAAGCAGTCCGGCGCCGCTCTCCTGCGCGCGGCCGCCGCACCCCTGGCCGCCGTACCCGCCAGGTGGCCGGACCTGAGCGACACGGCCGAGTGCCGGAGCTGGCTGGCCGAGGTTTGGTCGCGGCCCGGTTTCGCCGACGCGGTCCGGGAAGCCAGCGACGGCCTGGCGGAGCGGATCGACGCCCTCTTGGCCGGCCGGGCCGTCCTGGACAAGCATGTCTGCCGGGCGGCTGTCTCCACCGCCCGCTACCTGTTGCGGTTCACCGGTCGCCCCACCCCCTTCGGCCTGTTCGCCGGCATTGCCCACGCCTCGCTCGGGTCCGGTTCCCGGGTCCGGTGGGGCAGCGGGCACCGGCCCATTGCCAGGGTGGACGCTGAGTGGCTGGCCGGAATCATCGACGCTCTGGAGTCCTGTCCCGCGCTGCTGGATCGCCTCGACGTGGTGTTCAACAACCTCGCCGCTGAGCGGGGCAGCCGTCTGCAGGTCCCGTACGGCGGTCCGAACCGGGTCAGTATCCGGCACACCGCCGCGATTCGCTTCGTGCAGGAGACCGCGTCCGTTCCGGTGCCCTTCGCCGTGCTGGCTGAGCGGCTGACCGCCGCCGTGGGCCAGGAGCCGGGGAAGGTGACTGCGATGCTGACCGAGCTGGTCGGCCGCCGGTTCCTGATCACTGCCCTGCGGGCCCCGCTGACCGTCACCGACCCGCTCGGTCACCTCCTCGACCGGCTGCATGACGCGAAGGCCGCCACCCTGCCGGTCACCGCCGAGCTGGTGCGCGAGCTGGAGACGATCCACGCCGAGCTGCACGCCCACAACCGGGCCGAGCCCGGTAGTGGCCTCGCGGGGGTCCGCCGGGCGGTCCGGGCCCGGATGCGTGAGCTGTCCGGGGCCGGACGGACGCCGCTGGCCCTGGACCTGGTCCTCGACTGCGACATCCGGTTACCCGGCTCGGTGGCCACCGAACTGGAGCGGGCGGCCGGAGCCCTGCTGCGGCTGACCCGCCAGCCGTCCGGCGAAGCGGTCTGGCGGGACTACCACCTCGCCTTCTGGGAGAGGTACAGCATCGGCACGCTGGTCCCGCTGACCGAGCTGGTCGATCCGGCCACCGGGCTCGGCTTCCCCGCCCAGTACCCGGGCAGCACCCTGCCCGAGCCGGTGGCCGTGCCGACGCGCCGCGACGAACGGCTCCTCGCGCTGGCCTGGCAGGCGGTGGGCACCGGCCAGGAGATCGTCCTCACCGACCAGATGATCGACGCGATCACCGACGGCCGCAGCCCGGACCCGCGCTTCGTGGTACCGCACGTCGAGATGGCCGCCCGCGTCCACGCGGACAGCACCGACGCGCTCGACCGGGGCGAATTCACCGTGACCGTTTCCCCGGCACGTTCTGCCGGGACGCTCACCTCCCGGTTCAGCCCGGCCGCCACGGGCACCGACCTGGCCGTGGTTTACGCGGCGGTGCCCGCCATGGTCGAGGGCGCCCTGTCAGCTCAGTTGTCCTTCCCTACCCTGTACGCACACGCGGAGAACGTGGCCCGTATCCCGGCCTACCTGCCGTATGTCATCTCCCTGGGCGAGCACCGGTCCGCTGACCGGGTCGACGTGATCGAGGTGGACGACCTCGCGGTCACCGCGACCCGCGACCGCCTGTTCCTGGTCAGCATGTCCCGGATGCGGGTGGTCGAGCCGCAGGTCTTTCACGCGGTCGCGCTCGACAAGCAGACCCCGCCGCTGGCCCGGTTCCTCGCGCACCTGCCCCGAGCGTTCGCCGCCGCCTGGACCGGCTTCGACTGGGGTCCGGCCGCCGCGAGCCTGCCGTTCCTGCCCCGGGTCCGGTACGGTCGGTGCGTCCTGGTACCGGCCCGCTGGCAGCTGACGGCCGCCGAAGCGGCCGATCTTGATGCCTGGCGGAGCCGCTGGCACTGCCCTGCGGTAGTGGACTGGCGCGAGGACGACCGCACCCTGCGGCTCGACCTCACAATCCCGGCCCACGCCGCGATCCTGGCAGCCGAGCTGGCCAAGCGCGGCAGGGCCACCCTCACCGAACCGGCCGCCGACCGCCTCGGCTGGATCGAAGGGCACGCCCACGAGATTGCCCTACCCCTGACCACCACCGGTCCCCAGGCCCCGTCGCCGCTGACCGGACCGGCACCCCGGCTGGCCACCCGCACCCACGGCCACCAGCCCGGCACCGACGCTGTCCGCTGGCTGAACGCGAAGATCCCTACCCATCCCGAGTTGCTGACCGAGATCGTCGCCGACCGGCTGCCCAAGCTCCTGTCCGACCTCGGCAACCCTGTGCACTGGTTTGTCCGCTACCGCACTCCGCGCGAGAGCGACCATCTGCGGCTGCGGCTGCGAGTCACCGGCCCCGGGCAGCAGGCCGAGTTCGCCCGGGAGGTCGGCGAGTGGGCCGAGCACTTGCGGCAGGACGGCCTCGCGGCAGGAGTCTCCTTCGACGCCTACACCCCAGAGATCGGCCGCTACGGTACCGGCCGGGCGTTGGAAGCCGCCGAGGCAGTGTTCGCCGCCGACTCCCGGCTGGCCGCCGCTGCCCTCCGCAGCGTCCCGGCCGCCCAGATCCCGTCGACGGCACTTGTCGCCCTCGGCATGCTGCACATCGCCCACGGGTTCTTCGGTGTGAACGAAGGTACCGCCTGGCTGGCCGAACGCCCGGCCCGCCCGGCCCCGGTGGATCGGGCGGTCGCCGACCGGGCCGTCGCCCTCACTCGGCCGGGCGCGCTGGCGACCCTACCTGGCTGGACCGGCGAGCCGGCCCGGGCCCGGCAGGACCGCAAGCGGGCCCTGGCCGCCTACCGGCGGTTGCTGCCCGAGGACGTGGACACCGCCTCCGTCGTGGAGTCACTGCTGCATATGCATCACAACCGGTTGGTCGGCCTCGACCCGGACGGCGAGGCGGCCGCCCGCCGCCTGGCCCGTCAGCTCGCCCGTTTTCGGCAGGAAGGACAGTCGTGATGACCGCCTCCACCACAGAACGCCGGGTGCCCCCGGCCAAGGCGGCGCCGGGCTGGGCCCAGGCCCTCGACATCGGCGCCCCCGGCCTCGCCCTCGCCCAGATCGAGTACGCCCGAACCGGCGAAGGCGACTGGGCCACTGCCCACCGCTGGGCCTCCGCCACCGTCGCCGAGCCGGTCAACGCCAGCGCGGCCCGAGCCAGTCTGTTCCGGGGCGCCCCCGCCGTCGCCTTCACCCTTCACGCGGCCGGGCCCGGGACCTACCAGCGGGCCTTGTCCACCCTCGATGAGCACGTCGCCGACCTGACCCGCCTTCGGCTGGCCGCCGCCCACGCCCGCATCGACGCCGGACGGCTGGCCGAGCTGCGGGAGTGGGACCTGATCAGCGGACTGACCGGCATCGGTAGCTACCTGCTCGAACGCCACGGCGACACCGAGTTGTTGCGGGAAGTGCTGGCCTATCTCGTTCGCCTCACCGAGCCCATCACGGTTCACGGTGAACCGCTGCCCGGCTGGTGGTGCGTCAACGGTCCGTCCGACAGGCCCTCTCCCCGTTGGCCGGGCGGGCACGGCAACTTCGGCATCGCTCACGGAATCGCTGGTCCGCTGGCACTTCTGTCGAGCACGATGAGACGGGGCGTCACCGTGGCCGGACAGAGCGAGACGATCACGCTGATCTGCGCTTGGCTGGACCGCTGGCGGGGCTGCAGCCGTGCGAGCACCTGGTGGCCGGAGATGATCTCCCGCACCGAGTTGATCATCGAAGCCGGCCACCACGATCGCCCGCGGCGGCCGTCCTGGTGCTACGGCACCCCCGGCCTCGCCCGGGCCCAGCAGCTCGCAGGTCTCGCTCTCGGCGACACCCAGCGCCAGAAGCTGGCCGAGGGCGCCCTGCTGTCCTGTGTCCGGGACCCAGCCCAGCTGTTCGACCTCTCCGACGCGACGCTCTGCCACGGCTGGGCCGGACTTCTGCTGACCGTCTGGCGGGCCGGTGCCGATGCCACCGACGAGCGCCTGACAACCGAGCTGCCCCGGCTCGCCGCCCGCCTCGACCAGCACCTCCACCGCGCCGGTCGGCCCGCCGAGACCGGCCTGCTCGAAGGCACCGCCGGAATCGACCTGGTCCGCCACACTGCCGCGACCACCACTGAGCCCCCCACCCGTTGGGACGCCTGCCTCCTCCTGGCAGGCTGACCTCTATCCAAGGAGCACGATGAACACCGCAACACCCACCGCGCCCGAGGTCCTGCGCGAGCGCATGGTGGACGCCATCACCGCCACCCACCGGCTCACCCCCGCGGTCGAGGAGGCGATGCGGGCCGTCCCCCGGCACGAGTTCGTGCCCGACGCCACCCCCGAGAAGGCGTACGAGGACATCAGTGTCACGATCAAGGACAACCCCGCCGGGGGCCTGCCACTCAGCTGTGCCTCGGTGCCTTCGCTGGTCGCCGACATGTTGGTGCAGCTCGACGTGCACTCCGGTGACCGTGTGATCGAGATCGGAGCCGGGACCGGCTACAACGCGGCCCTGCTGGCCCGCTTGACCGGCCCGACCGGCTACGTCGCCACCGTGGACATCGACGTGGACGTGACCGCCCACGCCCGTCGGACCCTGGCCGCTACCGGTAATGGCGGCGTGGTCGTGATCACCGGCGACGGCTCGCTCGGCGCCCCCGCCCACGGTCCGGCAACCCGGATGATCGTCACGGTCGGCGCCTGGGACGTCCCCGAGGCCTGGTGGGACCAGCTCGCCACAGGCGGCCGGCTGGTCGTCCCGCTCCGCTGGCGGGGCACCACCTACTCGATCTCGTTCGTCCACCGAGGCAACCGGATGGTCTCGGACTCGATGGAGCTGTGCGGCTTCGTCCCGATGCTCGGCCAGGACGGCGAGCGCACCGGCACCATCGACAGCGACGGCCTGGTCTCCCTCTACTGGGACGCGGACCAGTCCATCGGCACCACCGCCCTCACGGGCGTCCTCGATCAGTCGCCCACCAAGGTCGGCTCCGGCGTGCTGGTCCGCGGCGACGAGTCGTTCGACGGGGTGTGGCTGCGGTTGGCCACCACCGACCCGGCCACCTGTCGCATCTCCGCCGAGAAGGCCGCCATCGACAGCGGCCTGATCAGGCCCGCCATCCCCAGCCGCAGCCCGGCCCTGGCCGAGGGTGACTCGCTGGCGTACTTCACGACCAGCCGCGTCGAGACCGAGGACGGGGCCCGCTGGGAGCTCGGCGCCACGGGCCACGGCCCGGTCGGGCCCCAGCTTGCCGACCGTCTGGCCGACGCCATCCGCGCCTGGGGAAAGGACCGCGAAGCCCGCCCGATCACGACGATCCACCTGGCCGCCACCCCTGACGAGAAGATCGACGGCTACGTCATCGACAAGCCCAGTATCCGGATGACCTTCGCCTACTGACGCCCTTGGGGTCGTCAGACTCCGCGGATGACCCAGCGATAAGGTCAGCCACGTGGCGCGGTGGTCGGTGTCGCCCCGGCAGGGGGTTACCCAGGCGACGGCCCGCCGACGCGACCGGGCCGGGCTCCTGGGGGAGCCCGGCCCGGGGTCGGTGGTGCGTCGGTGGTGCGGGTCGGTCAGTCGGTCACCGCGACGAGGCGCAGTTCGGAGGTGTAGCGCCGGCCCTGGTCGTCGGTGAGCCAGGCCTGTTCGGGCGTGGGGAACATCTCGGTGACGGTCAGGCGGGCGTCCGGGTCCTTGCGGGCCAGCCGGCGGGCGGCCTTGGCGAGGATGTTGACGTAGACCGGGCTGTCGAAGTCGACGAAGAACGGCCGCGGTTCGGTGGGGGAGACCACGAAGACGAAGCGGGGCAGCTCGTTCGCGTCCTGCCAGTGCCGGGCCCGGACGAACCGGCGCGGTTCGGTCTTCTCGTCCGCGAAGTCCAGCGCGGGCCCGGTGAAGCGCCAGGTCTCCCGGGCCACCACCATCTTGTCGATGGTGATCCGGGGGGAGTGGTCGGTCTCGGGCAGCAGCCGGAAGCGGTCCATCACCAGGGTGGTCAGCACGTGCGAGAAGACCTCGATGGCCGGGAACACGGCGCCGTCGGGCAGCACCACGACCAGCCGGCCGTCCCGCTGCTCCACCACGGTGTCGGCGCTCGGCGTGGTGCGCTCGCGGTGCGGGTCGGCCGTGTTGTCGAGCAGGGCGACCTGGTAGTCCTGCGGGCGGACCAAGGCGTGCCGGATCCGGGCGGAGAGCCGGGCCTTGTGCTCCTTCGGCAGCAGCGGCATCAGCCGGGGTGCCGGGTGGTCGCGGTCGGTCCGGTCGAACAGCTCGCCTGGGGCGGGGTGCTGGTTGACGAAGAGTTCGTTGCCGAGCGTGTTCGAGGCCAGGTGCAGTTCCCCCAGGGCGAGTTCGAACTCGCCGCGGTCGATCGCCGCGGTGTCCTCCGCCGCGATCATCATGTCCGGGCTGATGTACCGGGCGGCGGTCCAGCCCGCGGCTGTGGCGGGACCGAAGGCCTCCGCGACCCGGCCGGCGAGGTCGGCGGCCGCGACGTTGACCCGGCGCACCCCGTCCGAGGAGGGCAGGATCCGCTGCCAGTGGCCCTCGAACTCGGCCTGGAGCTCGGCGGCGTCGGCGCCCGCGGCGCCGTGCAGGACGGGCATGCAGGCGAACCAGAAGGTGGCGAGGTCCACCGGGCGGCCGGGGTCGGTCTCGGCGCGCAGCTTGGTGTACACCGCGGCGACGCGGTCGGCCACCCGGGTGGCCAGCGCGGCGGCGAGCCAGGCGGCACCGTCCATCAGCAGGTCGAGCGGGGCGAGGGCCGCCAGGACGTCGCTGCCGAGCGTCACCCGGGCCGCGCGGCGGCAGTCCTGGTAGACCACGGCGCGGCCGGGGGCCGTGCTGCCGCTCTTCTCCCGTTTGGCGGCCGCGTCGGTCACCCGCTGGAAGGTCTGCTCGACCTCGGTGAGGGCGGCCACCAGGCGGTCGGGGTCGTCCGCCGCGGCCCGGACGGCGTCGCGGGCGCGTTCCAGCTCGTCGAGCCGGGCCAGGGCGGCGGCGCGGACGGCCGGCTCGCCGATCCGTTCGATGCCGGCCCGGAGCCGGCGGTCGGGCCGGATGTCGGCGGGGACGTCGAACTGCCAGGTGATCCAGCGCAGCCGGACGAGTTCGTCGAGCAGCGCGGGGACGTCGACGTCGGGGCCGGTCTCCTGCTGGATGGCGTGCGCCGAGCGGGTGCCGTCGCAGAGCCGCAGCACCCCCAGGGTGTGCGCCGGTACCGGGCGCGCCGGGCGGCCGGGGAGGCGCACGGCGTCCTCCTCCAGTCGGACGAACGGCACCCGGCGGGGCGCCGTCCAGGCGCGCACCGCCGGATCGGCGCCGATCTCGCGGGCCAGCGCGTCCATCGACCAGCTGGACCAGAAGATCTCCGAGGAGGCGGTCAGCCCGGTGCCCGGGTCGACGGTGATGCCGGGCCGGGTGGTGTCGAAGGAGCCCCAGCCGACCGGGCCGAAGAAGCCGATGGTGTCGTTCTTGACGCAGAACCGCTGCCAGTAGTGGGCGACGAACTCCTCACGCTGGCGCTGCTTGAAGGTCCGGCCCTCGGTCGCGGGCGACCAGTTGAGGAACGGTCGGATCGCCGAGTCGAGCACACCGCGGTTCTGCCAGGCGACGGCGGCCCGGAACGACCCGGAGGCGGCGATCTCCTGCGCGTTCGCGGCGGCCTGCGCGGCGGCCTGCGCGAACTCCTCCTCGAAGGCCTGCCAGGCGGCCCCGGAGAGCTTGTCCCGGGCGCCGAACTTGTCCGCGGCCGCGCCCAGGCCCTCCGGCGCCAGCCGGAGCACCCCATCGGCCGGGAACCCCGGGCCGCGCACCGCGACCTGGTCCCACAGCCGCCACCGGCCGCTCAGGGAGACGGATTCCTCGTGCATGCCGGTGCCCCCTAGGCCGACGCGGAGGCGAGGGACAGGTCGTCGACGACGACCTCCGCGAGCTCCGCGGGGGACGGGTAGGTGAAGACCAGGGCGACGGCGATCTCGGCACCGACCAGCTCCTGGAGCCGGTCGACGATCTGGAAGGCGGCCAGCGAGTCGCCGCCCGCCTCGAAGAAGTCGCTGTCGGTGTCGAGGTTGTCGTCGCCGAGCGTCTCGCGGTAGAACCCGGTGATCCGCGCGGTGAGTTCGGCGGTGTCGATGGTGGTCATGGTCGGTCCTTCCGAAGGGGTGGATGAGCGGGAGAGAAGAGGGGGAGAGGAGGGGGGCTCAGCGCTTCGCGGCGGCGGCCAGCGCGGCGGCGGAGTTGCCGCCGGAGACGACGACCGCGGTGCGGCCGCGGCCGCCGGGCCGCAGGGCGCCGGAGCGCAGCGCGCCGGCGAGGGCGGCGGCGCCGCTGGGTTCGGCCGCGATGCCGGCGCGGTGCAGCAGGTCCATCGCGCGCAGCACCGCCGCGTCGTCGACACCGATCAGCTCGTCGACCCGGTCCCGGACGACGGGGAAGATCAGCTCGCCGGGCCGCTGCCCGCGCAGCCCGTCCGCGACCGTGTCGCTGGGCGGCAGCTCGACCGGTCGGCCGGCGGCGACCGAGCGGGCGTAGCGGCGGGCCTGTTCGGGCTCCACCCCGATGACGCGGACCGGCCGGGCCAGGCGGGCGGCCGCGAGGCAGACGCCGGCCAGCAGGCCGCCGCCGCCGACCGGGACGAAGATCGCGTCGAGGTCGGGGGCGTCCGCGAACACCTCCAGACCGACGGTGCCCTGTCCGGCGATCACGAGCTCGTGGTCGGAGGAGGGCACCAGCGCCGCCCCGGTGCGGGCGGCGAGCTCCTTGGCGTGGCGGTCGCGTTCGGCCACTCCGCCGGGCACCCGCAGGACCGCGCCGCCGAGCGCCCGGATCGCCAGCTCCTTGGCCTCGGCGGCACCGGCGGCCATCACCACGGTGACCCGGACGCCGAGGGCGCGGCCGAGGGTCGCCACCGCGATGCCGTGGTTGCCGGAGGAGCCGGCGACCACCTCGTCGGCGCCGAGCGCGAGCATCGCGTTGGCGGCGCCGCGTAGCTTGAACGAGCCGCTGTGCTGGAGGTGTTCGGCCTTGACGAGCAGGCCCGGCAGACCGGGCAGGCCGGACAGGGACTCGGGGCGCAGCAGCGGGGTGTGCCGCACGTGCGGGGCGATCCGCTCGGCGGCGGCGAGGACGTCGGCCGGTCCGACCGGGGTGTCCGCGGTCGTCGCGAGGCGGGTGTCGGCGGCCGTCACGCGACGGCCTCCGGCACGGGCGCGCGCAGGGCGCGGCGGTCGGTCTTGCCGCTGTGCGTCACGGGCAGCCGCTCCAGCCGGGTGAAGCGCCGGGGCATCATGTGCGGCGGCAGGGTGCGCGCGAGGTGCGCGCGCAGCCCGGCGTCGGTGGTGCCGTCGAGCGGGCCGGTGACGTGGGCGTCGAGCCAGGTGCGGCCCCGGTCGTCGGTCTCGGCGGTGACCACGGCGCCGGTGATGTCGGGGTGGGTGAGCAGCGCGCCCTCGATCTCGGCCGGGTCCACCCGGTGGCCGCGGATCTTGATCTGCCGGTCCGCCCGGCCGAGGTAGTCGAGGGTCCCGTCGGGGCTGCGCCGGGCGAGGTCGCCGGTGCGGTAGAGCCGGCTGCCGGGCGGGCCGTAGGGGTCGGGCGGGAAGCGCTCGGCGGTCAGTGCGGGCAGGCCGCCGTAGCCGCGGGCCAGGCCGGTGCCGCCGATGTGCACCTCGCCGACCTGCCCGTCCGGGACGAGGTGCCCCCGCGGGTCGAGCAGTCGTACGGCGGTGCCGTCGATCGGGGTGCCGACGGTGTCGGTGGCGGTGTCCGGAGCGGTCGGCACCTCGTACCGGGTGGAGGTCATGGTGCACTCGGTGGGGCCGTATTGGTTGACCAGCCGGCCGCCGATCAGGGCGCGGCCGCCGGCGGCGAGGAAGGGACGCAGGGACTCGCCGCTGGAGCAGAGCAGGCGCAGGGTGCGCAACCGCTCGGCCGCGCGCGGGTGCTGGGAGAGGAAGGTGAGGAAGGAGGGGGTGGTGCTGAGGACGGTGTCGACGCCGTATGCGGCGACGGTGTCGGCGAAGGCGTCGGCGCGCATCAGCCGCGAGCGCTCGACCAGGACGACGGCCCCGCCGGCGGCGAGCGGTGCGAAGGTGTCCCGGATGGACGCGTCGTAGCCGGGCGGGGCGAGTTGGAGGGTCACGGTGCCGGGGCCGAGTCCGTTGTCGTGGGCGACGGCGCGCAGGTAGGTGTCCAGGCCGCCGTGTTCGATCAGGACGGGGTTGGGCGTGCCGGTCGAGCCGGAGGTGTGGCTGACGTAGGCGAGCGAGCGCGGGTGCGGGGCGGGGAACGCGGGGGCCGGGGGCGCCGCCTCGGGCAGCCGGTCGAGCAGGACGACGGGCGCGTCGACCAGCGGGCCGAGGCGGCCGGCCAGGGCGGCGGTGGTGAGCAGGTGCGCGGCCCGGCCGCCGGCGGCCAGCGCGGCGAGCCGGCCGTCGGGCAGCTCGGTGTCCAGGGCGAGGAAGGCCGCGCCGGTGCGGACGACCGCGGCGGTCGCGACCACGGCGTCCGGGCCGGGGGGCAGCGCCAGCGCGCAGACCCGCTCCGGGCCGAGGCCGTGGGCGGCGAGGTGGGCGGCCAGCCGGTCGATCCGGGCGGCGAGTTCGCCGTAGCCGACCGCGCCGTCGGCGGTCAGCAGGGCGGGGGCGTGCGGCGCGCGGTCGGCGTGGGCGCGGATGGCGTCGACGAAGGTGGCCCCGGCGGGGACGCTCATGCCGGTTCCTCCGTCACGGTCGTCCGGTCGACGGCGACCAGGCGCAGTTCGGAGGTGTAGCGCCGGCCCTGGTCGTCGGTGAGCCAGGCCTGTTCCGGCGTGGGGAGCATCTCGCTGACGGTCAGCCGGGCGTCCGGGTCCTTGCGGGCCAGCCGGCGGGCGGCCTTGGCGAGGATGGTGACGTAGACCGGGCTGTCGAAGTCGACGAAGAACGGCCGCGGTTCGGTGGGGGAGACCACGAAGACGAAGCGGGGCAGCTCGTGCTCGTCCCGCCACTGCCGGGCCCGGACGAACCGCCGGGCCTCGGTCTTCTCGTCCGCGAAGTCCAGGGCGGCGCCGGCGAACCGCCAGGTCTCCCGGGCCACCACGGTGGAGTCGATGGTGATCCGGGGCGAGTGGTCGCCGTCCGAGCGCAGGTTGAAGCGGTCCATCACGCGGTTGGTGAGCGCGTGGCAGAACACGTCGAGCAGGTCGAAGACCGAGCCGTCGGGCAGCACGGCGGACAGGACGCCGTCGCGCTCCTCGACCAGGACGTCGCCGGAGCGGGCGGTGCGCGGGCGGTGCGGGTCGGCGGTGTGGTCGGTCAGGGCGACGTAGTGGTCCTGCGGCCGTTCGAGCGCCTGCCGGCTGCGGGCGGACCACTTGAGCGGCAGCTCCTTGGGCAGCATCGGGAGCAGGCGCGGACCGGGGAAGTCGCGGCTGGTCTCGTCGATCAGCCGGTCGCGGTCGGGGTGCTGGTGGACGAAGAGGGACTGGCCGAGGGTGTTCATCGCGACGTGCAGTTCGCCGATGACGAGCTCGAACTCGCCGCGTTCGACGGCGTCGAGGTCCTCGGCGATGATCATCAGGTCGGGGCTGATGTACCGGCTCAGCGACCAGCCCCGGCCCTCCTCCGGGAAGGCCTCGTGGACCTGCTCGGCGATGTCGGCGGAGGCGAGGGTGACCCGCCGGGCGCCGGCCGGCGCGTCGATGATCTTCCGCCAGCGTTCGCGCAGCTCGGCCTGGATCCGGTCGGCGTCGGCGATCGACTCCGGGTGCGGGGCGGGCAGGCAGGCGAACCAGAGCGAGCCGAGGTCCACCGGGCCGCCGCTCCGCTCGCGCAGGGCCAGGTAGGCGGCGCGGATGCGGGCGCCGACGGACTGCGCGTACCGGTTGGTCAGCCAGCGGGCGGCGGTCATGCAGAGCTCCAGCGGGGCGAGCTGTTCCAGGACGGCGGTGCCCACCGTGGCGGTGGCGGACCGGCGGGTGTCGGAGTAGACCAGGGCGCGGTTGGGCGCCGTCCGCGCGCCTTTCTCCCGGACCGCCGCGACCTCGGTGATCGCCGCGAAGTCGGCCTCCAGCGCGCCGAGCGCGGCGGTCAGCTCCTCGGGGTCGGTACCGGCCCGCTGCACCCGGTCGCGGCCCTGTTCGAGCACCGCCAGCTTGGCCAGCGCGGGGTCGCGCACCTCGGCGTCGCCGATCCGGTCGAGCATCGCCCGCAGTTCCTGCTCGGGGTAGGTGCCGGCGGGCACGTCGAGCCGCCACAGCACCAGCCGGCGGGCGACCAGCCACTCCAGGGCGGCGGTGACCTCCGCGGCGGGCAGCGGCCGGCCCAGCTCCCGGCCGGCCAGCTCGCCGACCTCGGCCGGGGTCCGGCGGCCGTCGCAGAACCGGAAGACGGTGAGCGCGGGCTCGGGGGCCGGCTGCGGCGGGCGGCCGGGCAGGTGCACCGTCCCCTCGCCCGCCCGGACGAACGGCACCGGTCGCGGCGGCGTCCAGTCCCGGACCCGGGGGTCGCGGTCGAGGGCCTTGGCCAGCGCGTCCATGGACCAACTGGAGAAGTACACCCGGGAGTCGGCGACCAGTCCGGTGCCGGGGTGGACCTCGACGCCGCGCCGGGCGGTGTCGAAGGTGCCCCAACCGACCGGGCCGAAGAAGCCGATGGTGTCGTTCTTGACGCAGAACCGCTGCCAGTAGTGGGCGACCAGTTCCTCGCGCTGGCGCGGCATGCTGGTGCGGCCCTCGGCGGACGGTGTCCAGTCGAGGAAGGACTTGATGCCGGTGCCGAGCACCGCGCGGTTCTGCCAGGCCACCGCGGCCCGGAACGGTCCCGAGGCGGCGATCTCCTGGAGGTCCCGCGCGGTCTGCACGGCGGCGGCGGTGAACGCCTCCTCGAAGGCCTCCCAGTCCGGCCCCGCCGGTGCCTCCCCGGCGGTGAACTTGTCGGCGGCCGCGGCCAGGCCCTCCGGCGCCAGCCGGAGCACCCCGGCGGCGGGGAAGCCCGGCCCGCGGAGCGCGAAGTGCGGCCACAGGCGCCACCCACCGCCGGGCATTCGTATGGTCTCGGACATTGCTGAACTACCTCCCTGGGAAATGTGCGCCGGGTCGTCCGCCGATGGCCGGCCGACCGTCGGGCCCGTTCGGCCGTCGGGCCTGCTCGGCCGTCGGCCCGTGTGGTCGTCAGGCCTGTGCGGCCGGGATGCCGCCGAGGCACCACTCCAGGACCGCGCGGGCGCTGTGGTACTTGTTCTCGGCCTGCTGGAACGCGATGCTCGTCGGGCCGTCCAGCACCTCGGCGGTCACCTCGTCGCCGCGGTGCGCGGGCAGGTCGTGCATGAAGACGGCGCCGGGGCAGGCCGCGAGCACCGAGGCGTCCACCCGGAACGGCTCGAAGTCGCGGCGCCAGTCCGGGTCGGCCTTGGCCGTGCCGGTGGTCTGCCAGCGCGTGGTGTAGACGATGTCGGCCTCCGGCAGGTCGGCCATGTCGTGCCGCTCCTCGACCAGGGCGCCGGACTCCTTGGCGAGGGTGCGGGCGCGGTCGAGGTAGACCGGGTCGAGCCCGTAGCCGGCCGGGGTCCGCAGGTGCAGCTCGGTGCCGGGGAACCGGGCGAGCGCGAGGGCGAGCGCGGAGGCGGTGTTGTTGCCCTCGCCGGTGTAGAGCACCTGCAGGCCCTCGATCCGCCCGAAGTGGCCCAGCATGGTGGTGAGGTCGGTGAGGGCCTGGGTGGGGTGTTCGGCGGCGCTCATCGCGTTGACGACGGACATCCGCTGCTGGGCCGCGTAGGCGCGCAGCTCCTCGGTGCTGCCGGCGGTGCGTGCCACCAGGACGTCGAGCATCCGGGACAGCACGTCGCCGGTGTCCTCGGCGGTCTCGCCGGTGTTCTCCTGGAGGTCGTCGGGGCCGTAGGTGATCAGCCGCGCGCCGAGCCGCAGCGCGCCCGCGGAGAACGCCGTCCGGGTGCGGGTGGACGTCTTGCGGAACAGGACGCCGACGACGGCGTCGTCGAGCGGGCGGGCGCTCTCGCACTCCCCGGCGGCGTACTGGGCGCCGCGGTAGGCGATCCAGCGCAGTTCGCGGTCGGTGAGGTCGTCGATCGAGACCAGGTGGCGGCGGGGCGGGCGGGGCATCAGGGTTCCTCCTCGGGCGGCGGTGCGGCGGGGCGGTAGGACAGCCGTGCGACGGCAGGCGGGGGCGGGGGCGGTGACGGGCGGGTGACGGGTGGTGGGTGACGGGCCGTCAGCCGGCGCGCAGGGCGTCGCGCAGGATGCCGAGGCCCTCGTCGAGCAGCTCCGGCACGATGGTCAGCGGGGGCATCACCTTGAGGACCTCGTCGTGCCGCCCGCAGCGCTCGACGATCAGGCCGTGGTCGAAGGCGTACCGCTGGACGCGCTCGGCCCGGTCGGGGCCGCCGGCCCGGGCGGTGTCGATGCCGAGCACCATGCCCCGGCCGCGCAGCACCAGCTCCGGGTCGAGCGTGCCGAGCTCCGCCCGGAACCGGTCGAGCCGGGCCGAGTTCTGCCGGAGGCCGGTCAGGAACGCCTCCTGCTGCCAGAGTTCGCACGCGGCGGTGGCCGCGACGAAGGCCAGCTGGTTGCCGCGGAAGGTGCCGGTGTGCTCGCCGGGCTGCCACAGGTCGAGCTCGCGGCGGAACAGCGTGAGCGAGAGCGGCAGCCCGTAGCCGCTCAGCGACTTGGAGACGGTGACGATGTCCGGCACGATCCCGGACTCCTCGAAGCCGAAGAAGGTGCCGGTGCGGCCGCAGCCGGACTGGATCTCGTCCAGGACCAGCAGCACGCCGTACCGCTCGGTGACCGCGCGCAGACGGCGCAGCCACTCCGGGCCGGCCGGGTAGACGCCGCCCTCCATCTGGATCGGCTCGACGACGACGGCGGCCGGCGGCTCGGTGCCGGAGGACGGGTCGGCCCAGAGCCGATCGATCAGGTCGATCGAGTCGAACGGGCCCAGCGGGCCGTCCTCGAAGGGCACGAAGGTGACGTCGCCGCCGGCGACCCCGCCGGCCCGGCGGGCGCGCCGGCTGCCGGTGATCTCCAGCGAGCCGCGCGACATGCCGTGGTAGCCGCCGGTGAAGGCGGTCAGCCCGGTGCGGCCGGTGGCCCGGCGGGCCAGCTTGAGGGCGGCCTCCACCGCGTCGGTGCCGGTCGGGCCGGTGAACTGGACCTTGAAGTCGAGCCCGCGCGGCTGCAGGACGACCTCGTTGAACCGGGTGAGGAACTCCCGCTTCGCGACGGTGTGCATGTCCAGGCCGTGCATGACGCCGTCGGCGGCGAGGTAGTCCAGCACGCGCTGCTTGACCGCGTCGTTGTTGTGGCCGTAGTTGAGGCTGCCGGCGCCGCAGAAGAAGTCGATGAAGGCGCGGCCGTCGTCGGTGTGCAGCAGCGCGCCCTTGGCACGCTCGAACACCACGGGGAAGGTGCGGCAGTACATCCGCACCTCGGATTCGAGCTTCTCGAAGACGGAGGTGTCGGTGGTGATGGCGGTGGTCATGGCGCTTCCTTGGGGCGAGGAGGGCAGGGAGGTCGGTGCGGGGCGGTCAGCGGCCGGCGGTCGCGCGGTCGCCGCGCGGGCGGGCGGTCAGCCGGGGCAGCGGGCCGGCGGCGGCCTGCCGGGGGTAGTCGTCCAGGGCCGCGGCGAGGGCGGCGACGGTGGGGTGGTCGAAGAGCGCCCGCACCGGCACGTCCACCCCGAGGGCGGCCCGCAGCCGAACCGACACCCGGGTGGCGAGCAGCGAGTGCCCGCCGAGCCGGAAGAAGTCGTCGTGGGCGCCGATCCCGGTGGCGCCGAGGACCTCCTCCCAGACCGCGGCCACCGCCCGCTCCTGCGGGGTGCGCGGGGCGGCGGAGGCGGGGGCGGCCGTCCGGGGTTCCGGCACCGGCAGCGCGTGCCGGTCGACCTTCCCGCTGACCGCCGTCGGGATCGCGTCCAGCAGGACGAACGCGGCCGGGACGAGGTGCTGCGGCAGCGAGTCGAGCAGCGCGGTGCGCAGTTCCTCGGCGGTGGGCGGCCGTTCGGCGTCCTCCGCGACCAGGTACGCGGTGAGCTGTCGGCCGCCCGCGCCGTCCGGGGTCGGGTGGACGACGGCGGCGCGCACACCGTCCAGGGCGAGCAGCGCGGCCTCGATCTCGCCGGGTTCGATCCGGTGGCCGCGGATCTTCACCTGGTGGTCGCTGCGGCCGAGGATCTCCAGCGAGCCGTCCGGGCGGAGCCGGCCGAGGTCGCCGGTGGTGTAGAGCCGGCCGCCCGGGGTGGTGGCGTGCGGGTCGGGGAGGAAGACGCCGGCGGTCTGGCCGGGCCGCCCCCGGTAGCCCCAGGCGAGGCCGTCGCCGCCGATGCAGACCTGCCCGGTGCCGCCCTCGGCCACCGGCTCCAGCCGGTCGTCGAGCACCCGCACGGTGGTGTTGTCCACCGCGGCCCAGGTCAGTACCTGCCCGTCGGTGCCGTGGCGGGCGACGCTCGTCCAGATGGTGGCCTCGGTGGGCCCGTAGAGGTCCCACACCGGGGCACCGCCGGCGGCGAGCGTCGCGGCCAGTTCGGTGTGCAGCTTCTCGCCGCCGGAGAGCACGGTGAGGCCGGGACCGGGGGTCCAGCCGGTGTCGGTCAGCATCCGCAGCATGGACGGGGTGGCCTGGACGACGTGCGGCCGGGCCTCGTCCATCAGCCGGATCAGCCGCTCCGGGTCGCGGGCCTGCTCGGTGTCGGCCAGCACCAGGCGGGCGCCGGTCAGCAGCGGCAGGCACAGTTCCAGCATCGAGGGGTCGAACGAGGCGGTGGTCAGGCCGAGGACGGTGGCGGCCGGCGGCAGTTCCAGCCGGGCGGCCATCGAGTGGAGGAAGTTGGTCAGTGCCCGGTGCGGGATCTGCACGCCCTTGGGCATGCCGGTCGAGCCGGAGGTGTGGAAGACGTAGGCGAGGTCGTCCGGCCCGGTGGTCCGGTCGAGCCGGTCGAGCCGGTCGAGCCGGTCCGTCGGGCCGGCCGGGGGCTCGTCGCCGTCGAGCAGCAGGGTCGTCGCGGCCGTCCCGGTGAGCCGGTCGGCCAGCGGGCCGGTGGTGACCACCACCGCGGCGCCGGTGTCCGCGACCAGGTAGCCGACCCGCTTCACCGGGTGCATCGGGTCGAGCGGGACGTAGACGCCGTCCGCCTTGAGGACGGCGAGCAGGGCGGTGAGCAGGCCGGTGCCGCGCTCCAGCAGTACGCCGACCCGCATGCCGCGCGCCACGCCGAGGCCGCGCAGCCGGTGCGCCAGCCGGTCGGCCCGGGCGTCGAGTTCGGCGTAGCTCAGCCCGCCGTCCGTGGAGCGGACGGCGGGGGCGTCCGGGGTGGCGCGCGCCTGCCGCTCGAACAGGTCGGTGACGGTCGGGGGGAGCACAGCGCGGGCGGGGCCGAGGCCCAGCGCGAGCCGGCGGCGGCGCTCGCCGGAGGGGAGCGGGGCCAGCTGGGCGGTGGCGAGCGCCAGCGGCTCGTCGGGCGCCGCGAGGACGGCGCGCAGCAGCCGGACGTAGTCCTCGGTGAGGCGGGCCGCCGTCTCCGGGGCGAACAGCGCGGTGGCGTACTGCAGGCGCAGGCCCAGGCTGCCGTCGGGGCGGCCGAGCAGGTCCAGCGCCAGGTCGAACGGCGTCCCGGCGACGGGGGTGGGCACCAGCTCCACCTCCAGCCCGGGCAGCGCGGGCGGTTCGGCCTGCGCGTCGAGGGTCAGGAAGGAGACCTGGAAGAGCGGGTTGCGGCTGAGGTCGCGGGCCGGGGCCAGCTCGGTGACCACGCGCTCGAACGGCGTCTCGGCGTGCGTGAGGCCGGCGAGGGAGGTGCCCCGGACCCGGTCCACCAGCTCGGCGAAGCTCGGCCGGCCCGACAGGTCGGCGCGCAGCACCACGGTGTTGACGAACGGTCCGACGAGCTCCCGGGTGACGGCCTGGCCGCGGCCGGCGACCGGGGTGCCGACGGCGAAGTCACGCTGCCCGCTGTACCGGCCGAGCTGGGCCTGGAAGGCCGCCAGCAGCACCATGAACCGGGTGGCGCGCCGGGACCGGGCCAGCCGGTCGGCCCGGGCCACCAGGTCCGCCGGGAGGGTGAACCGGGCCACCGCGGCGGCGCCGTCCCACTCGGCGGGCCGGGCGCGGTCGGTGGGCAGCTCCAGGGGCGGCAGGCCGGCCAGCCGGGAGCCCCAGTAGCCGAGCTGGCGGGCGAGCCGGGGGCCGGTGGTCCGCTCCTGCTGGCGGGCCGCGAAGTCGGCGTACTGCTCGGGGAGTTCCGGCAGCTCCGCGGGGTCGCCGGCGGCCGCCGCCCGGTAGGCCGCCGCCAGGTCCCGGGTGAAGATGTTCCACGAGGAGAAGTCGAAGGCGATGTGGTGCACCACGACGACCAGCAGGTGGTCGTCGGCCGCCAGCCGCGCCAGGGTGGCGTGCAGCGGCGGCGCGCTCGCCAGCTCGACCGGCCGGCCCAGCACCCGGTCGAGGACCGCGGTGATGCCGGCCTCGCCGGGGGCGGGCGCCTCGACGGTCTCCAGCGGGACCTCGACGGCCCGCACCGCCCGGGCCACCGGCTCGCCGTCGGCGGCCGTGTACCGGGTGCGCAGCACCTCGTGCCGCGCGACCACGGCGGTCAGCGCGGCGCCGAGGGCGGCGGCGTCGACGCCGCCGCGCAGGCGCAGGGCCAGCGGCAGCAGATGATCCGCCGTGCCGGGCCGCAGCTGGTCGAGGAACCACAGCCGCTGCTGCGAGAAGGATGTCGTCCGGACGTCACCGCGGTCCACCGGCTCACCTCCAAGGGGTAGTCGATCCGTCGCGCGCCCCGGGTGGTCGGGGCACAACCGGAGCTTGCCGGTCGTGTGCGGCGGGGCAGTAGGGAAGGAGCGGCAGCGCGGGACGCCGCTTTTGCTGCGTCAATGTCTCTGGTCGGCCGCCGGGCCGGCGGCGGGCCGGTGACCGGTGGGCGGCGGGCCGGCGGCGGTCGGCGGGGGCCTCGGCCGGGTTCGGCGGGGCTCCGGCCGCGGTGCCGGGTCAGATCAGCCCGGTGCGGACGGCGTGGGCCACCGCGTGCGCCCGGTTGCGGACCTGGAGCCGGGCCATCAGGTCGTAGATGACGTTCTTCACGGTGTGCTCGGAGCAGGACAGCTCGCGGGCGATGGCCGCGTTGCCGTGACCCTCGGCGACCAGACCGAGCACCGCCGTCTGCCGGGCCGTCAACGGGGAGTCGGGGGCGGGCCGGCGCGGCGCCGCGGCGTCGTCCCGCACCGGACCGAGCAGGCCGACCAGGACGCCGTAGGGCATCCGGCCCTCGCCGTGCCGGGCCCCGCGGACGGCGGTGAGCAGGCGTTCCGGGGTGGCCTCGGTGGACTGCAGCATGGCCACCGCCCCGGCCCGGACGGCCCGGCGGACCCCGGCCGCGGTGAAGGTGTCGGCGATCAGCAGCAGCGGGGCGCCGTCGGGGTCCGGCCAGCCGTCCAGCGCGGCGCCGGGTGTCTGCCCGGCGGCGACCCGCACGGTGGCCCCGGAGCGCGCGGTGGCCAGTTCGATGCCGGCCCGGCGCAGGTTGGCCGCCACCGCCTCGCGGGCCGCCCCGCCCGCCGGGCCCAGGTGCACGCGCAGTCCGGCCGGCCGTCGCGCGCTCCCCGGCCAGGGGTCGGGGGCGGCGGTGCCGGGCCTGACGTCGAGGGCCGCGGCGCGGGGTCTGACGTCGGGGGCGGCGGTGCCGGGCCTGACGTCGAGGGCGAGGGCGCTCACAGCAGACCCGCCCGCAGCGCGTAGGCCACCGCGTGGGCGCGGTTGCGCAGCCGGAACCGCTGGGTGATGTCGCGGACCACGGTGGTGACGGTCCGTGCGGAGTAGCAGAGCGCCCGGGCGATCTCGTCCGTCTCGTGGCCGTCGGCCACCAGCCGCAGCACGGCGCGCTCCCGTTCGTCCAGGCCCCACCCGGGCCCGTGGCCCCGGGCACCGGGGTGCGGGTCGAGCTCGGTGCCGTGGTCGAGGAGTCCGTCGATCAGGTCGGGCGGTACCGTGCAGTCGCCGCCGGCCACGGTGAGCACGGTGCGGGCCAGTCGGTCGGCGTTGACCTCGCGTCGCCGCAGCAGGCCGCGGGCCCCGGCGTTGATGGCGTCCGCGGCCTCGGCCGGGGACAGGTCGGCGGCGATCACGACGATGGCGGGCCGGTGCGGGCCGGTCCGCGTCGCGTTCACCAGGTCGAGCTCCTGGCGGTCCACCCGGTCGACCAGCACGACGGCGACGTCGGCCTTCTCCTCGGGCTGGACCAGGGCGATGTCCGGGTTGCCGGACAGCGCGCTGACGGCGCCGGCTTCGAGCACCGGGTCCAGGGCCACGACGCAAAGCGGCAGGGGGTTGCCCATGTGCACTCCTCGGTCAGCGTGGGGGTGAACCTCTCGGCGAGGAGTCTTCGCGTCCGGTGCGCCGCGCCGCATGGGGCGCGATCACCCGCTTTCCCCGCCGCGGCGGGGGGTACCGGGTCGTGCGCCCGTCCCCGTTTGCGGCGTGACCGGATCCGGACACCGGTCCCGGAGGCCCGGGACGGGCTCCGCTGCAGCTCCGCGCCCCTGCGCGGGCCCCCGGAGCCGGCCGCGCGCCGGCCCCCGCCGCCCGTCGGACCGCCCGGTCGGACAAAGGTGGGGCACGGTGGGTACGGCGTCTGGGTAGTCCGCGAGGAAATGTACGGGTGGTGCTCCCCTGTACGGACGGGTCGTGCCGCTGGGAGGGTGGCGGACGTGACCACAACCGACACCGCCTCCCACGCCTCAGGGCCGTCGCCCTCCTGGTGGGCGCCCGCCGCGACGCTGCGCGAACGGCTGTCGGCCCCGCACCCGCCGGTGGCGCCGGCGGCGGGCCCGACCACCGGGACGCGCACCCGTTCGGCGGTCGAGCGGGCCTGCGAGTCCGTCCGGCTGACCCGGCTGGGCGTCGACGCCGAGCAGGCCGCGGCCCTCGCCGCCGAGCCGCCGGAGCGGCTGGCCGGCCGGCTGGCCAAGCCGTCGTGGGCGGAGTTCGCGGAGCGGGCCGTCGCCGCGGCGCCGGAGCGGCCCGAGGAGGTCCGGGTCGAGGCGGCCGAGGGGGCGGCGGTGTTCGCGCCGCTGCTGGGCCCGCTGGTGGCGGCCGCCGTCGGCGAGCTGACGGAGCGGGCCCGCTCGGGCGGCGCCGCACCGGACGACCTGGCGGTGTTCGCCCCGGCGTACGCCCGCTGGCTGGCGGAGCGCCTCGCCGGCGAGGCGGCCCGGACCCTGGTCGTGGAACTCGCCGCCGCCCGGGCCGCGGGCGGTCTGGGCGGCGCCACCGGCGCGGCCCGGTTCGCCGACTTCGCCGCCCGGACGGGCACCCGGGCCGGGCTGGTCCGGCTGTTCACCCGGTACCCGGTGCTCGCCCGGCTGCTGGCCCGGATGTGCCGGCACACCGCGCGGTCCGGCGCGGAGCTGCTGACCCGGCTCGCCGCCGACCGGTCCGCGCTGACCGCCGGGCTGTTCGACGGACGGGACCAGGGCCCGCTGGCCGCCGTCGAACTGGGCCACGGCGACCTCCACCAGCAGGGCCGGGCGGTGGCGGTGCTGCGGTTCGCGAGCGGCGCCGGCGCGGTCTACAAGCCGCGGCCGATCGGCCAGCACGCGCTCCTGGACGACATGGCCGGCTGGCTGGACGCCAAGGCGCCGGGCCTGGGGCTGCGCACCCCGCGCTGGGTGGCCGGCGACGGCTACGGCTGGCTGGAGTACATCGACCACCGGGTCTGCCGCTCGCTGACCGAGATCGACCGGTTCCACCGGCGTCAGGGCGCGCTGCTCGCCCTGGCGTACACCCTCGAAGGGGTGGACCTGCACTGCGAGAACCTTCTCGCGCACGGTGACCAGCCGGTGCTGGTGGACGTCGAGACGCTGCTGCACCCCGTCCTGGGCGAGGGCGCCACCACCCTGCCGGACCCGGCGGCCGCCGCGCACGCCGCCTCGGTGCACCGCACCTGCCTGCTGCCGCAGCTGCTGGTCGGCGAGCTCGGCGCGGTCGACGTCTCCGCCCTCGGCGCCGCGCCGGGCGGGGACTTCCCCAACACCCGGATGGTCTGGGAGGACGCCGGGACGGACGAGATGCGCCTGGTGCGCCGGCCCGTACCGTTCACCGGCGCGCGGAACCGGCCGTACGGCACCGTGCCGGGCGCCGCGAGCGCGGACCGGCTGTCCGCGACCCTGGCCGGGTTCCGCGCCGGGTACGACGCCGTCGTCCGGCACCGGGCGGAACTGTCCGACCCGGCCGGGCTGCTGGCCGCCGGGGCGGAGGCCATCGGCCGGCTGGTGGTCCGCCCGACGATGCTCTACGCCACCCTGCTGGAGGAGGCGACCCACCCGCAGCTGCTCGGCGACGGGCTCGACCGGGACGCCATGTTCGCGGTGCTCTGGGCCGAGTCCCAGGGCGATCCGGCCCGGCAGGCCCTGATCGAGTACGAGATCGCCGACCTGTGGGACGGCGACATCCCCGTCTTCTTCCACCGGCCGGCGACCCCCGAGGTGTTCGCCTCGGACGGGAGCCCGGTGCCCGGGGTCCTGGAGACCTCCGGTCTGGCCTCCGCCCGGGCGAAGCTCGACGGGATGAACACCGTCGACCGGCTCGACCAGGAGTGGGTCATCTCGGCCACGCTGGCCTCGGTCGGTCCGGACGCGGCGGGCCCCCGGCACCGGTCCGGCGGCCGCACCCGCCCCTCGCCCGCCGCCGTCCCGGAGCCGTCCGCGCTGCTTGCCGCCGCCTCCGGGATCGCCGACGAGATCGCCGGCCGCTCCGTCCGGGGGCACGGCCGGGCCAACTGGATCGGCCTGGAAGCCGTCGACGAGCACTGGACGGTGCTGCCGATGGGCGCCGGGCTGGCCCAGGGCTACTGCGGAGTGGCCCTGTTCCTGGCCCAGCTCGGGGTCCTCACCGGCTCCGCCCGGCACACCGGGCTGGCCCGGTCGGCGATCGCCCCGCTGCCCGAACTGGTCGCCGCGATGGCCGCCGACCCGGCGCTGAGCCGGGCCGTGGGCCCGGGCGGCTTCGACGGCCTGGGCGGCCTCTGTTACGCCCTCGCCCGGCTGGCCGGCCTGGTCGACGACGGCCTCGCCGACTGCCTGCCGGCCGCGCTGGACGCGCTGGCCCTGGCGGCGCTCGACGAGGACGCCCCGGCCGGCGTGTCGGCCGGCCTGGCCGGAGCGCTCGCGGCCCTGCACGCGGTGCACCGCGAGCGCGGCCTGCCGCAGGCCGCCGCGCTCGCGGACCGGATCGCCGAACGGCTGCTCCGGCTGCCGCCGCCCGGTCCGCTCGACGGCACGGCCCCGGAGCGGGCCGGCTTCGCCTTCGGGGAGGCCGGCATCGGCTGGGCGCTCGCCCGGCACGCCCGGTTCACCGGCGGCCCGGAGGGCGCGCGGTTCGCCGCCGCCGGCCGGGCCCGGTTGACCGCCGCCGCCGCCGTCGCGGCGGACCGGCCCACCGCCGGCTGGTGCTCGGGGCCGGCCGGGACGGTGCTGGCGGCGGCCGACGCGGGCCTGTCCGCCGAGCCGGCCGACGGCCCGCTGCGGGACGCGGTCCGCCGGCTCACCGGCCAGCCGCCACTGGCGGACCTCAGCCTCTGTCACGGCGAGTTGGGCACCGTGGAAGCCCTGGCGGCGCTCGCCGAGCGCGGCCACGGCGGCGCGCGGAACAGCCTGACCGGCCGGGCCGGGACGGTCCTCGGGCAGCTCCACGACTGGGGTCCGCGCTGCGGGACGCCCGGCCAGGTGCCGACGCCCGGCCTGCTCACCGGGCTCTCCGGGATCGGCTACGCCCTGCTCCGGCTGGGCTTCGCCGACACCGTGCCCTCCGTCCTGCTGCTGGACCCGGCCCCGGGCGGCGGGCGGGCGGAGCCCGCGGGCCGCGCGGCGGTCGCCCGGCCCGATGCCCGGCCCGATGCCCGCAGTGCGAGCCGCTCCTGACGGCCCCCGGCCGCCCGGACCCGCGCCCCCGGGGCTCTTGTCCCCACCCCCTCAGACCCCCCGAAGAGCACCACAGAGCACCACAGAGAACAGAACCGCAGAGAACAGAACCACCTGAAAAGCACCCAAACCGCAGAGAACAGTGCGACTTATCACCACGCATCGCTTCCCGAATGGAAAGGAAAGCCCCATGTCCCACTCCCTGTACAACGGTGCTGTCCGCAACGAGGCCGCGAACCAGGCCGCGACCGTCCCGGACCCGGCCGGCGAGATCCGGCTGGTGCGCTGGAACGGCGCCTGCGCCCGGACCCGCGCGCTGGCCGGAATGAACCTCGGCAGTGGCGTGGTGGTGGGCCTCGGCTCCATCACCACCAGCGTCTCGGTGCCCTTCTGACCTGCGCTCACGTAGAGCCCGCCCGAACAGGAGCGCGACGCTCCGTGGCCCGAGCGACTACTATCCGGGGCTATGCGTGTGCGGGCAGCCCATCTCATCGGCCGTGATGCCGAAGTCGCCAAACTGGGCGACTCACTGCGGGATCTCCGCCGCTCCTACGGCGGTACCACCTTCCTGGTCGGCGAGGGCGGCATCGGCAAGTCGCGGCTGGTCGCCGAGGTGATCGGCGCGGCCGTCGACGCCGGGGTCCGCGTCCTGCGCGGCCGGAGCAGCACCATCGGACCGATGGTGCCGCTCCGGCCGCTCACCGAGGCGCTGATGCCGCTCTCGCGCGGCGGGGAGACGCCGGACGAGGCGAGTCTCGGCCCGTACCGCCCGGTGCTCGGCCGGCTCATCCCGGACTGGGGCACCGGCACCCCGGAGCAGGGCTCGACGGTGGTGCTCGCCGAGGCCGTGCTGCGGCTGCTCGCCTCCGCCGGCCGCGAGCAGGGCTGCCTGCTGGTGCTGGAGGACCTGCACGACGCCGACACCGAGACGCTGGCCGTCGTGGAGTACCTGGTCGACAACCTCGAACAGCAGCCGGCCATGCTGGTGGCGACCGTCCGGTCGGAGCCGGGCGAGGCGCTCCTGCTCGCCGAGTCCGCCGGGCGCCGCCGCAGCGGTACGGTCTTCCGGCTGGCCCCGCTGGACGGCGACGAGGTGGACCGGCTGATCGCCTCCTGCCTGGACACCGAACCCGGCCTGGTGCCCGCCGAGGTGCTGACGCAGATCCGGGAGGACAGCGCGGGCATCCCGTTCCTGGTCGAGGAACTCCTCCAGGGCGCGGTCACCGGCGGCGCGCTGGTCCGCGAGAACACCGTCTGGCGGGTGGCCGGCAACCTCCGCCGCAACGTGCCGAGGGCGCTCCTCGAAGGGGCCATCCACCGCATCGACGAACTCGGCCCGCAGGGGCAGACCCTGCTCTCCGCCGCCGCCGTGCTCGGCCGGCGCTTCCCCCTGTCGGTGCTCCAGCTGATGACCGGTGCCGACGACCGGAGCCTGCTGAGCCACCTGCACGCGAGCGTGACGGCCCGTCTGGTCGCGGCCGACGAGCCCGCTCCCGACTGGTACGCCTTCCAGCACCCGCTGACCGCCGAGGCCCTGCTCGCCCAGCTCACCCCGACGGCCCGGGCCGCCCTCTCGCACCAGGCCGCCGACGCGATCGAGGCCCTCCACCCCGAGCTCCAGGGCGACTGGTGCCCGCTGGCCGCGACCCTGCGCGCCGACGCGGGCGACCAGGTCCGGGCCGGCCGGCTGTTCACCGAGGCCGGCCGTCGCGCCCTCGCCAACGGCACGGTCGGCTCCGCGGTCGCCCTGCTCGACCGGGCCGAGCGCCTGCTGGCGGCGGGCACCGACTCCGCCGCCCGCGCCGAGGCACTGGAGGCGCTGCTGCCCGCCCTCGCCGAGACCGGCGAGCTGACCCGCGCGCTCAGCCTGGCCGGCAGCCTGCGCGAGCTCGTCGGCGCGGGCCTCGGCGCGCCCCGGCTGGCGGCCCTGCACACCCGGCTCGCCCAGGTGGCCTACATGGCGGGGCGCTGGGCCGACGGCAACAACCAGATCGAACGGGCCCGCGCCCTGCTCGGACCGGACCCGGACGAGGCCCACACCGCCCTCACCGACGTGGTGGAGGCCTACCTGTGCCTCGACACCCCCGGACAGGACCGCACCCAGCGGGCCGAGCGGCTGGCCCGCGCCGCGATCGACACCGCCGAGCGGCACGACCAGCCCCTGGCCGCCTGCCAGGCCTGGGAGCTGCTGGGCGTCGTCGCCCGCGAACGCGACCTGGCGGAGGCGATCACCTACCTGGAGCGGGCGATGAGCACCGCCGAGCGGCACAGCCTGCCCCTCCAGCGGATGTACGCGCTCACCCGCCTCGGCGGCAGCCGCTGGCTGGCCGACGGCGGCACCGCCACCCTGGAGGAGGCCCGCACCGAGGCCCGCCGCCTGGGCGCCGTCACCGTCGTCTACACCCTCGACGGGATCCTCGCCCTGCACGACGTCCTGTGCGGCCGCTTCGCCGAGGCCCGCGCGCTGGGCGACGAGGCCCTGACCATGGCGGCCCGGCTGCGCCTGGCGCCGGTGGCCCGCTACCTGCTGATGACCCGCTCGGTGCTGGCGGCCCATCAGGGCGACCGGGCCGCCATGGAGGAGGCGCTGACCGAGTTCGGCCGCTGGGGCGGCAGCGGCTCGCCCGAGGAGCCGCTGGCCCTCGGCCTGGCCCGGGTGTTCTGCGCCCTCCTGGAGGAGGACCGGGACCGGGCCGCCCGGGACATGGCCGGCCTCCAGGCCCTGGAGGCCGAGAACCCGAGCACCTTCCACCTCGGCGGCCGGCACGGCCTCGGCCTGTTGCTCGACCTGCTGGACGGCCGGGCCGACCGCGAGCGCCTCGACCGGGTGGCCGCCAGCTCGGCCGGCCGGATGCGCTGGAACCGCCACTTCGTGCTGCTCGCCGAGGCCGTGCTGCTCGGCCGGGAGGGGGAGCCCGAGGCGGCCGGCCGGGCGGCCCAGCTCGCCCAGGAGGTCGGCGCGCCCTACCCCACCGCCCGGCACCTCGGGCAGCGGCTGATCGCCGACGAGGCCCACGCCCTGGGCTGGGGCGACCCGGAGGGGTGGCTGCGGGAGGCGGAGCACCACTTCCGCGAGACCTCCGCCACCGCCGTCGTCGGCGCCTGCCGCACCCTGCTCCGCGCGATCGGCGCACCCGTCCGCCAGCACCGGACCGGCACCAACCGGATCCCGGCGCAGCTGCGGCTCAAGGGCATGACGGTCCGCGAGTACGAGATATTCCAGCTCCTGGCCGACCGGCTCAGCAACAAGGACATCGCCGCCCGGCTCTACATCTCGCCGCGCACCGTCGAGAAGCACGTCGCCAGCCTGATCGCCAAGACGGGCCTGCCGAACCGGGCGCAGCTCTGTGCGCTGGCGGCACAGCAGTCCTGACGGTCCGACGACGACGACGGGGGCGGGTGGGCGGTCCGGCGGGCGGGGGTGGCCCGCGCCACCGGTCGGGCGCTCGCCCGTGGGTCCTGACGTCGGTGGGTCCTGACGTCCGTGGGCCCGGACCTCGGTAGGCCCGGACGGCCCGGTTACCCGGCCGGGGCGGCGGGCCGCAAGCGGTCAGTTGCTGCCACCGGATCCGGCGGGTCCCGGCGGCCCCCGGTGGGGCGGAAGCGGCCGGGCCGCCCGGCGGGGGCCGGTTCATGCCGGTGCAGCTTTCGGCCACCGGTCACCCCGGGACAGCGGCCCCTCCGGAGCGCGACACTGGCCGCGGGCGACTCCCACCGGGGCCGCCCGTCGGGACCCGCCCGCCGGGGTCCCGCGGTGCCCGCACCACGAGGGCCTTCAGGGAAGGGACCGACGCAGATGACGAAACCCGCCGCATGGCCGGAGCGGAACCTGTGGACGGACTCCGCGCCGGCGCGGGCCCAGGCCTACCTGGACCACGCCCGGGGCATCCGCGGCGAGGTCCGGTTCGAACTCGTCACCCGCGCGCTGGCCCGGCACCTGCCGCCGCGCCCCTGCCGGGTCGTCGACATCGGCGGCGGCTTCGGCCGCCAGGCGGTCCTCCTGGCCCGGGCCGGGCACGAGGTGACCGTGGTGGACGACGACGCCACGTTGCTGGGGGCCGCCGCCGACCTCGTCGCCGCGGAGCCCCCCGAGGTCGGCCGCCGGGTACGCCTGGTCCGGGGCCTCGGGGAGGACGCCCCCGACCTGGTCGGGACGGGGTTCGACCTGGTCTGCTGCCACAGCGTCCTGCTGTACCTTGCCGACCCCGGCCCCATGCTGGACGCGCTGGTGCGGCTGGCCGCGCCCGGCGGATTGCTCTCGCTGCTCACCGTCAACCGGGACTCCCAGGCCATGCGGGACGGGCTGCAGGGCGACTGGCGCGGTGCGCTGGCGACCCTGCTGGAGGCCGCGGAGCAGGGCGACCAGTACCTGCCGACCCGGCCGGACACCCCGCAGGACCTGGGTCGGCGGCTGGCCGGGCTCGGGGCGGCGACCGTGGACTGGTTCGGGGTGCGGGTCTTCTCCGACCACCGCTCCGGCGAGCCGTCGCCGGAGGAGTTCGCGGACCTGTGCGAGCTGGAGTGGCAGGCCGGTCTGCGCGACCCCTACCGAGGGCTCGCCCGGCTCTTCCACCTCCTCGCCCGGCGCGACGACGAGCCCCTGCGGGCCGCCGGCCGTTGACGCCCGGCCGTTGACGCCCGGCGGGTGTCGGTGCCGCCGCCCGGTCGCCGCGCCGCCGCCGCCGTCCGTTCGCCGGCCGATGACCGTCCGACACCGGCCGCCGAGGCGTACCGGAGGCCGCGCCGGGTGGCGCACGGACGTGCGCCGGTAGCACTGTTGTACGCCTGAGCCCGGGCGAACGCGCCGTGACCGTACCGGTGCGCGGCCCTCCGGCCGGAACCTGCCACCGGGTGTCCGCCGGCCCTCGCGGGCCCGGTCGGAGAGGTGCGGAGGGCGGGCCCCGGCGGCGCCGGAGCCCGCGGGCATGCCGTGTGACCACGGTGACCGCGCCGGCCCGGGGTCGGCGGGCCCGGGGGCGGACCGTCGGTGCCCGAATCCCGCCACCCCCACGGCCGTCGCCCTGCCCCGGTAGGCCCGCTTGTGGGTGGGCACGTCAAGTGCCAATCTGTGAAACTCAGTTGCCGGATCCACTGCGGGCATGGCGAAAAACGGGCAGGAGATGCGCGCCGACGCCGGTCGCCGGACCGAGTCAGGGGGAGTGGTCAATGTTCGAAGGGCTTGGGCTGAGCAGCCTTGCCGAGTCCGTCTATCTCGCGATGCTCCAGCACCCGGACGAGAGCCTCGACGTCCTCGCCCGCCGGCTCGACGTGGACCACGCCCAGATCCGGGTCGCGCTCGACGAGCTCACCGGCATCTCGCTGCTCCAGGTGTTCCCGGGCCGCCCCGCGCCGAGAGCCGTCCGGCCGGAGGTCGGACTGTCGGCGCTGGTGGCCCGTCAGCAGGCCGAGATGGCCCGCCGGCACCAGCAGATCGAGGAGGGCACCGCCGCGCTGTCCACCCTGCTGGCCGAGCGGGCGGAGAGCCGGCCGGCCGAGACCGAGCAGGGCATCGAGCGGCTCTCCGGCATCGAAGCGATCCGCGACCGGTTGAGCGAGCTCGCGCGCGGCTGCGAGTGGGAGGCCAGCTCCTTCATGCCGGGCGGCGCCCAGTCGGAGGAGAACCTCAACGCCAGCCGGGAGCTGGACGCCGAGGCCATCGACCGCGGGGTGCGGTTGCGCACGGTCTACCAGGACAGTGTCCGCAACCACCGGCCGACGCTGGAGTACGCCCAGTGGCTCAGCGGGCTCGGCAGCGAGGTGCGCACCACCGCCTCGCTGCCGCTGCGGATGCTGATCGTCGACCGGCGGGTGGCCGTGGTGCCGCTGGACACGGCCGAGGAGGAGGGCACCGCGGCGGTGGTGATCTCCAGCGTCGGCATCATCACGGCCCTGACCGCGCTGTTCAACTCGGTCTGGCGGTCCGCGACGGTGCTGGGCGCCGCCCGCCGGCGCGACGACGACGGGCTGTCGGGCCAGGAACGGCAGGTGCTCCGGCTGCTGGCGGCGGGTCTGACCGACGAGGCCATCGCCCGTCAGCTGGGCGTCTCGGTCCGCACCGCCCGCCGGGTCGCCTCCGACCTGCACACCAGGCTCGGCGCGCGCAGCAGGTTCCAGGCAGGGGCCCAGGCCGTCTCGCGGGCCTGGATCACCCCGGACGACCTGGAGTAGCACGCGTTCGGCCCGCCACCGCAGGGCCGTAGTCGCGCGGGGCCCCTGGGGCCCGTCTCGCCCGCCTCGGGTCTCGTGCGCCCGCCGCCTCAGGGCCCGACCTCGGTGGAGCGGACTGCCCAGTCGGGGCAGGTGCCGGCCCCCGCCATGGTGCGGCGGCAGAGCTGGACGGCCACCCGCGCCGCGTCCAGCAGGTCGCGGGCCTGCACATAGAGGTTGAACACCACGAACCCCTCGTGGACCTCGATCCGCGCGTGCTGGAGGCTGTCGGTGCCCGCCCGGCTGCACAGCAGATGGCGGTGCAGCTCCCGCGCGCACTGCGGCGCGCCGCCGGGGGTGTCAACCGTGGTCTTGGTCAGGTACATGGGTCGACCCGCTCCCGGCCGGGGCGTGCGGTCCGGTCCGGCGGGCGCGGGCGCCGTCGCGCCCGCCTCCCGGCCCGGCCGGCTGGTCCGGCTTCACCGGTGGCGCATTCACGCTGAACCTTTCGCTCGCGTCGTTCCGAGCCGGTCCCGGGCCGGGTGCGCCGCGCGGTCGCCGCCGCTCCGTCGGGCGCGCGAGCCGCGGGGCGCGGACGGCCCGACCGGCGCTCGGGTGCCGGTGCCCGGGAGTCGAGGTCCGGGAACCGGTGTCCGGGGGGCCGGTGATCAGGGCCCGGCGCCCGGGGGCCGGTCAGACGGTGATCGGCGGGTCCGGGGCCCACCGGGTCAGGGCCCAGCGGAGGAGTTGCGGGCCCAGTCCGGCCGCCATCACCGTGAACGCGACGACCAGCGCCCACCGCGTCCCGAACGCGACGGCCAGCGCCCCGCCGACCGGTACCCCGATCAGGCTCGCGGCCTGCAGCAGTACGAAGGTCATCGCCATCACCTGCGCGATCCGGTCCTTCGGCGCCGCGGCCTGGAGGCTCCCGAAGACGGTGGCGACCAGCAGCGTCCCCCCGAAGCTGCCCGCGAGTTCCAGCAGGACCAGCCCGGCCATCGCGCTCGGTCCGGCGGACGCGAACGGCAGCAGGGCCAGTGACAGCAGACTGACGCCGGTGCCTAGGGCGAGCGTGCGGCCCGACCCGAAGCGCTTCTGCGCCCGGCCGACGAGCATGCCCCCGGTCACGCCGCCGACCGCGCCGAGCGCCAACAGCGCGCCGATCAGCGAGGGCCGCATGTCCACCGCGTGCAGCAGGAAGAGCACCAGGACGGGCTGGGTGACGCCGTTGACGAAGGACACCGTGACCACCGCCCGGACGCCGGACTGGCGCGCCATCGCGCGGGCCAGCCGGAGGTTGGCGGCGGCGCCGAGCTGCTGCTTCGCGGGCTTCGGGGCGGCGCCGCCGGTGCCCTCGGCACTCCGTTCGGAGATCGGTTGCTCGGCCGCCCCGCGGTCGGCTGCCTCCCGGCCGGCCGTCGCGTCGGCCGTCCCCGGCCGGATCCGGGTGAGCAGCGCGGCGGACGCCAGGAACGACAGCGCGTCGACCAGGACCACGTACGGCGCCGCGATCCGGGCCAGCAGGGCCCCGCCGAGCGCCGGCCCGCTGATGTCCGCGATGCTGCGGGTCGCCGAGATCTTCCCGTTGGCCTCCACCAGGTGCGCCTTGGGGACGATCTGCACCAGCAGCGGGCTGGACAGCGCGGAGTACACCCCGAGCGCCGCCGAGGCGAGCGCGGCCAGCACCATCAACAGCACGATGTGCAGCACCCCGAACCACCAGAGCAGCGGGACGGCCCCCATGACGGCGGCCTGCACCAGATTGCAGGCCGCCATCATCGGCGCGCGGGGGCGGCGCAGCCCGTCGGACCACGCGGCCGCCGGGAGCCGGATCAGCAGGGACGGCACCACCTCGACCACCGCCAGCGCGGTCATCTCCAGGGCCGACGCGCCCAGCGTGACCGCCGCGCAGATCGGGATCGTGACGTTGCTGACCGCCGAACCGACCTGGGACAGGCCGGTCGCGGCCCACAGGGCCCGGAACCGGTGGTCGGGGAACACCGGCGACTCCGAGGTCTGCTCACCCCCGCCGGTCAGTGCCGTCGTTGTCACGTCGCTCGTCCTTTCACAGGGTGACGATGCGGATGCCCGAGTCGGCGGCCTCCTGGGCGAACCAGGCCGGGAAGCTCTCCGGGTACCGCATCCGGGCGATCTCGGCCAGCCGGGGGATCAGCCGGGAGACGCCGTTCATCGTGCGCATCGAGTCCACCGCGATCTGGCTCAGGAACCGGTGGTTGTCGCGCACGTGCGGGCGGGCGTAGCTGAAGAAGACGCCGAACTTCTCCCGGCCCGGGTCCGTCACGACCGTCGTGCTGGTGTGCATCAGACGAGCGTTCCACACCACGACGTCGCCCGCCCGGGTATCGACCCGTTCGCGGAGGTCGGATTCGCCCACCGTCCGCGCCGGGATGTCGAACTCCGGTTCCATCGTGCCGTATCCGTCGAAGGACATCAGGTGCGAGGAGCGCACCACGTCGATGCCGCCCCCGCCGACCGGGTCGTTGTCCTGCAGGTACAGCCCGCACTGGACGTGCGCGAACCCGGGCTCCCACACGTACGCGGCGGTCGGTCCGACGAACGTGGCGTCGACGTGCCAGGGGACGTACACGTTCTTGCGCGCGGTGCAGTTCGGGTAGAGCACGGGGTGGTCCTCGCCCAGCAACTCCTTGACGGCGCGCACCACGCGCTCGCGCAGCACGATGCCGGCGAGGAAGTCGTCGGCCAGGAAGTCGCTGGTGAGCATCTCCTGCGAGCCGGTGCCGGTGAGGTAGCCGGAGCACAGCGCCCGGGCCCGCTCCACCTCCTCGGCGTCCAGGATCCCGCGCAGGATCACATAGCCGCGCCGGGCGAACTCCTCGGCGGAGACCGCGGTCTCGGGAGCGGCCGTCGCGGTGCCGTTCGCCGCCGTCATCGCTGGACCTGCACCGGGCTGCCGGGGACGACGCAGGCGGCCAGGCCTTCGAGCTGGCCGTAGCCCAGACCGCAGCAGTCGCCGGTGATGTCCTCGTCCAGGGCGTCCGCCGGGTGCTCCGCGTCGGTGGCCGCGAAGGTCTCCAGATCGATCGGCTCCGGGTCGTCGTCGACCCAGACCAGCGCGCCGGCGGTGATCAGGTCGAGGTGGACGTCGGCGATGTACGGGACCTTGCTCACCCGCTGGTTGTGCTGGCCGAACCCCAGGTGGACACCGCAACGCCGCTCGTTGATGTGCGAGTTGGCGGTGATGAACTCGTCGATGCCGCGGTTGGTGCCCAGGCCGAACTCCCCGACGTTGCGGCCGAACGGGCTGTTCAGGCAGAGTTGGAACATCGCGTCGAGCTGCGGGTCGGCGCAGCTGAGGGAGACCGCCTTGCCGTTCTCGATCTCCACCCGGACCGGGTTGGCGGCCAGGCTGGCGTTCAGCGGCGTGATGATGTTGGCGTTGAACGCCCCGTCCGCCACCAGCACACCGTCGACCGTGACCGGGTAGGTCGCGACCTCGCCGGCCGGCAGGATGGTGAACCCGCCGGGCCGCCAGACACCCCGGTTGCTGATCCAGTGGTACTTGTCCGCGTCGAGCTCGATCGTCAGGTCGGTGCCGCCGCGGCTGGTGACCCGCACCTTGCGGGCCGGCTTCACCCGTTCCAGCAGCGTCGCGTTGAAGCGGGTCAGCTGCGCGGGGGCCAGGTTGAGGGACTTGGTGAAGAACGCGGTGGAGGCGCTGATGATCCGCAGGATCATCGTGCGGTCGCCGCCGAACCTCTTCAGCGCGTTCTCGAACACGTTGAAGTGCGACATGGTGTCGCGTTCGAGGGTGAGGAGGACCAGGCGGCCGGGCAGGGTCTCCGGGTCGGGGAGCACCGCCTCCAGGCGCCCGGCGAACTCCGGGTCCTCCAGCTTGCGCATCGGGACGATCGGCGTCGCGAAGCCCCGGTGGCGCAGCGCGAGCGCCAGCCAGGCCGCCGGGTCGCGGCTGTCCGGGGTGTAGGTGATGACGAACGTGTCGGTGCTCTCGGCGAGGACGTAGTCGTCGAGCAGGACCTTGATGCCCTGCTGGACCTTCTCGTCCGGAATGACGAAGTTCATGGTCGAGCTCCTCGGATCGACGGGGACCCGCCGGGCGGATCCGCGGGCGCGCAACGCGCCCGGACGGTGGGGGAACGGCGCGCGGACGCGGCAGGGGCACCCGTCGCCCGGCCGGAGGGGAGGCCCCTGCGGCGCGGTGCGGCGGGTGCCCCTGCCGGCAACGACTAGTTGTTGTAGAAGGTCGAGTACGAGACCTTCCACGCCACGTCGCCGATGCCGTCCTCGTCGACCTCGGCCGGCTCGGCGGCAGCCATCGTGTTGACCAGTTCCTCAAGCTCCTCGAACGCGGACATCGCAGTCTCCTTCGGCTGGTGGTCGTCAGCGGGCTGCTGACTGGTCCCATGCTGTGGCCCGGGCCGGAGCGGGCGGTAGTGGTCACTTCCTGCACCCCGGCGGGCGTGGCCTGAACCGGCCTCCCGGCCCCGGAACGGACTGTCCCTGCCATGTCGGCCCGAGGCCGGTGCAATCTGCTGACCTGCCCGGATCCCCGCTGTATACAGGTTTCCTGACAACCACCCCGCAGCCCCCCGGAGGCAGGACCATGAGCAACTTCCCCGGCACCACGGTCGGTTCGGACCCGCTGCGCCCGCCCGTCCGCCGCGCCGGCCTGACCGTGACGGTACGCGCCTCCGGCGACGACGACGGCTTCGGCTGGCAGTTCGCGCCGCGCTCCTGAGCGTCGCCGGTCCCGCCCGCCTCGCACGCCGCGGTCACGGTCGTCGTCGCACGTCGCACGTCGCACGCCGCACCCGCACCCGCACCCGTAGTCGCAGGTCGCAGTCGCAGAGAGGAACGCACGGTGACTCACCCCGAGCCCGCACCGGATGTGCTGTGCCACCCCTTCGGGGAGCCCCACCTCCTCGACCTCGACCACCGCTACGCCGGTCTGCGCGACACCGCGGGCCTGCGCCGGGTCGAGGTCGGGGGACTCGGCGAGGCCTGGCTGTGTTCCCGGTACGCGGACGTCCGCCGGATCCTGACCGACAGCCGGTTCGGGCTGACCCCGCCGGCCCCGGCAGCCGCTCCGGCAGCCGCTCCGGCAGCCGCCCCGGCCCCGGCCGTGTGCCCGTCGTCGGAGGGAGCCGCGCCGGCGGGCGCGCGCAGCGCCGCGGCGTTGACGTCCGACCAGGTCAACCGGCTCACCAGGGGTGGGCTGAAGCCCCGGCGGATCGAGCGGCTGCGCGGGCGGACGGAGACGATCGCCGACGACCTGCTGGACCGGCTGGAGCCGGTCGGTCGGTCGGCCACCGATCTGATGGCCGGATTCGTCAAGCCGCTCGCCGCCGAAGTCCTCTGCGAACTGCTCGACGTGCCCGCCGGCGACCGGACCGACGTCCGGGCCCGCCTGCTGGGGGGAGCCTCCACCGCGTCACCCCCGGCCGAGGCCGAGAAGCAGGACCGGCGCGCCCTCGCCCACCACCTGGCCGACCTCATCGCCGCACGTGCCGCGGCCGGCGCCTCCGCCGACGACCTGCTGAGCACCATGGTCCGGGCCCGCGCCGACGCCGGTGACGACCTGACCCTGGCCGTCTTGACGGACCGTCAACTCGTCACCGCGGCGCTCCGGCTGCTCCTGCCCGGACTCCAGAACACCGTGCTGATGCTGGCCAACTTCCTGCGGGCCCTGATGCACCACCGGTCCGACCTGGAACGGCTCGGCCGGCACCCGGACTTGGTGCCCTCCGCGGTCGAGGAGCTGATCCGCTTCACCCCGTTCCACAGCACCTCGACCTTCCCCCGCTACGCCTCGGAGGACGTCGAGATCGGCGGCACGCTGATCCGGCGCGGCGAGGTCACGGTGGGAGCGCTCTGCGCGGCCAACCGGGACGAGCGCGCGTTCGCCCACCCGGACACCTTCGACATCGGGCGCGACGACAACGCCCACCTCGGCTTCGGCATGGGCGCCCACCACTGCCCGGGTGCGGCCCTGGCCCGGATGCAACTGCAGGTGGCCATCGGCGCGCTGGCCCGCCGGGTGGACGACCTGCACATCGCGCCCGCCGCCGTCGCCGGTTCGGTCCACGACGGTGAGGGCCGCGTCATCGGCTGGTTCGACCCGCTGTCCGCGACCTGGTCCGCGATCCGGCCCTGACCTCCGCCCGCGGGCCGGTGGTGCCGACCCCGACGGGGCCGGCACCACCGGCGTGTCGCGCTACGGAACGGCGGGGCAGGCCAGGGTCATCGTGGGGCTGACGCCCGGCTCGACCCACTGCTTGCCCTCCTGGGTCCCGGTGCCCTGGGCGTACTCGTAGTAGAAGTAGAGGATTCCGAACGCGACGACCGAGGTGTTGTGGCAGTCGGACTCGGGGGTGAACCGGTAGGTGAGCCGCACGGTGCGACTCTCGCCCGGGGCGATGGGCACGGTGGGCGCGGTCATGTTGAAGTACGACACGATCTGGTCGAACGCGCAGGTGCTGGCGTCACCGGTGCAGGAGGTGAACTCCGCCCGCGTGGTGCCGGGGGTCGGCGAGGCCTGCTCGGAGGCGTAGGTCGACACGTAGAGGAACTGCACGTCGCTGGACTGCCGGTTGGTGAAGGTGAGGGTCAGTGTGCCGACCTCGCCGGGCGCCACGACCGGGCGGTCCACGCTCATGGTGAGGGCGGGCGGCGGGGGTTCGGCGGCCGAGGCCTGCCGGCTGAAGCCGATCAGGCTGACGAACAGGGAGAGTACGGCGGCCAGGACGGCGGCGAGGCGAACGTGCCTCGGTGTGGGGGCGGGTGTACGCATGACGGTTGAGCGTAGGGAAACGATGCCCGCCCCGTCTGCCCCCGCCCGGGAGATCCGGCCATGATCCCGCCGGGGTGCCCGGGGTGCCCGGGGTGCCTGTGTGTTCGGCGGATCCGTCGGGGCCGGCCCCGCCGGATCCGCCGGGTGGCCCGGGTCTACGCCTCCTCGACCTCCAGGCCGTAGGCGACGACGGCCTGATGCAGTCCGCCGGGGTAGCCGGCGAGGGCGGGGGTGAAGTCCCAGTCGCCGGCGGCGTCGCGATCGAACCGGCCCAGGCGCATCGCGGTGTTGGTCGCGGCGCCGTCGGCGAGGTGGACCACGGCAGGGGGCCGGTCGGCGCCGGCTTCGAGGATCAGGGCCGGCCCGGCGAACCCGGCCATGGTGGCCGCCGGTCGGTTCTCGGTGTCGGCCGCGGCGACGATGACGAGCCGGTCGGCCCCGGCCGGAAGCGCGTCGAAGTCCACCATCAGGCAGGCGTTCGCGTCGCCGTAACCGGTCACCAGCCGCACCGAACCGTCGGGCGTGGAACCGTTGTTGTAGAACACCAGATGCTCGTCCGACAGTGCCCTGTTCCCCTGGCAGACCAGAGCGGCGATGTCGTACTCCTCGTCGCCGGTCCAGTGGAGGAGGAGCCGGGCGGGTTCGGTGGCCAGCTCGATCCCGGACGGGTCCACGGCGTCCTGGTCGCCGTCCCCGCCGGCGCTGTGGTGCGCGGCCGCGAACACCTCGTGGAAGCCGTGGTGCTTGAGCAGGCCGACCAGCTCGGCACCGTTGATCAGCGTGATGGGCTTCCCCGTCACGAACTGGTGGGAACTCGGACCGAACCGGCTGGTGGTGACGAGGACGCCCTTCGTCGCGGCCTGGTCGTGCTGCAGCGTGCCGTACAGGTCCCGCACGGCCGACGGCGTGACGGTGTCCCGGTAGCGCTTCACCTGCACGATCACGTTCCCGCCGCGGAAGGGGTCGGTGTCGATCCCCCGCACGTCCACCCCGCCGTCCCGCGAGCGGGCGGTGAGTTCGACCTTCATGCCCATGGCTTCCATCAACCGGGCTATCAGCTGTTCGAACTCGACCGGGTCCATCGCCAGGAGGAGCTGGAGCTCCCGGACCCGCTTGGCCATCCGGCCGCGATTCGCGTTGGTGTCGTCGCGGAGGTGCCGGAACAGCATGCGCTGCGCGTGACGCTCGCTGGTGTCGGGGGTGCTGAGGCGATGAAGCTTCCGGCTCCGGGGCATGCGGTGCTCCCTTGCAGGGGGTTGCCGGCCGGTCGGGCGTCATGGGGGGACGTCGTGCCGACGCGGCGTCAGTCGGGTGTCGCGACTGATGGTAGGCCCTGTGCCCGGGTGCTCATGTCGGGCATGAACATGATTGGCAAATCGTCAGATCTGCTCTTTTCTGGAGGAGTTGGGCACGGGTCGCCGGATTGCCCGCATGTCTTCGTGCACGATGGATCTCCGCGGTGGTACCACTGGCCGAGGATGTGCGAGTCGGACCCTTCAGGGTGGAGAGATCCATGGGTGACCAAGAGACTGTCCTCGATGGGCAGTACGACAACCTGTTCGCGCGGGTGGCCGGCTATCTGCCGGACAGTCGGGCGGCCGTCGACGCGTGGCAGGCGGACCTCGTGCTGCGGCTGGACGACGGGGGAGACGCGTTCAGCCCCGGAGTGCGGGAGCTGGAGCAACTGATCAAGCGTGACGGGATCGTCCGGATGTACGTGTCCCGGATGATCCAGGAAGTCCTGCCGCCGCACCAGTACATCAAGGGGGTCGACGAGTTGCTGGCGGCGCTGGACCGCATCAGGAGGACCGCGCCGCAGTACAGCCCGGACCGCGAGAAGCGGGTGTTCTTCCCGATGTCGGCGCTCTTCGTCTACATGATGATGACGCCGGCCGGGGAGGCGCTGTTCCGGATCGAGCGGTTCAACCGGGCGATCCAGAAGATCCTGAAGGAGTGGTGCGACTACCTGGACAGTGCCCCGAGTGCCGGCGTCCTCACGGAGCAGGAGGACGGCTGGCTGTCCCCTCCCGCCGTCGAGGAGTTCGGCCTCGGGGAGTACGTCACCGAGGCGGACCGGAAGAAGCCGCACTGGGGCTTCGCCTCGTTCAACGGGTTCTTCCACCGGGAGCTCCTCCCGGGGAAGCGGCCGGTCGACACCGATCCGGCGGCCGTCGTCTCGGCCAACGACGGTGCCGTGTTCAGGATCGCGCGCGACGTCCGGGAGACGGACGACTTCTGGCTCAAGGGACAGCCCTACTCGCTGGTCGACATGCTGCACGGCAGCACGTACACCAGCAGGTTCCTCAAGGGGGACGTCTTCCAGTCGTTCCTCCCGGGCTCCGACTACCATCGCTGGCGCTCGCCGATCGACGGTGTCGTCCGGAGCGCCGAGGTCGTCGACGGCCTGATGTTCAGCAACGCGGAGTCCGCCGGGGAGGACCCGACCGCGGGGACGTACTCGCAGGGCTACCAGGCCTCGGTCAACACCCGGGGGCTGCTGTTCATCGAGAGCCCGGAGCCGAAGATCGGCATGGTCTGCGTCATCCCCATCGGCATCACCGAGATCTCCTCGGTGCACGTCGAGGTGAAGGCCGGGCAGTCGGTCAAGAAGGGCGACCTGCTGGGCTGGTTCAGCTACGGGGGTTCCAGTATGTGCCTGGTGTTCGAGCCGGGGAAGGTGCGCTTTCTCGACGACCTGAAGCCGGACCACAAGATCCGGGTGAGCGCGAGGATCGCGACCGTCGGTCACTGACCGGGCGGGCCGGGCTCGCGGAGCCCGGCCACCGACGGGGCTGTCGGGAGGCCGGCCGGGCGGACGCGTGGGGCGGCCGTCGGTCAGCGGCGCGTGCGGCGTGCGGGCGGGGCGATGCGGACCCGCTCGGTGGCGGGAGCGCTCTCCAGGTCGTCGAGTTGCGCGAGGATCGTGCGGCGCAGGTCGTCGTCGTCCTCGAAGGCGTGGTCGTTGAACAGCGTGTAGCCCGTCCACATCAGGTTGGCGCAGACCCGGGCCGGCACCCGGCCGGTCCGGGCACCCATACCGACCAGGGCCACCGAGCGGATGCTGCCCGGGACCTCCCTGTTCTGCCGGTGGACCGCCTGGAACGCGGCGGCGCACGCCAGCGCCACGTTCAAGGTCGCGCTCACGTTCTGTGCGGACTCCTGCATCGTCGGAGCCGAGATCAGGAACTTCGGGTTGGTGGCCCCGGACGGCACGCAGACCGCGCTCCCCACCGGGAGCGCCCCCGCGAAGCGGTCGCGTATCGCGCGCTGCACGCGCAGCTGGATGCCCGCGCCCAGGTGCCGCTTGACGGCCGCGTCGACCCCGCCGTCCATCCGGCCGCGGGAGTTGGTGGGGCTGACCCAGGCGTCGACCGTCTCGTCGAGGATCGATCCCTGCCGGACCTCGATCTCCGGCAGGTCGGCGAAGGCCGCCCGCCAGGCCGCCACCACCGGTGCGTCGATGTCGGTCAGCACCACCCTGAGCGGCGACTGTACGCGGTCTGCGGTCATGCTCCACTCCCCTTCGGGACACGGTTCCTCTACTGGTCATGACGCTAGCGCCTGCCACTGACAGGCCGGTCGCGACGTCGGCGGGCGGTCTCCGGACCCGCGCGGCCGGGCCGTCGACTGTCACACCCGGCCGGTAGAACAGTGGAGTCCGCCGCGGACATGACGGACCCTCACGGATCTTCCGAGGGCCGCGACCCGTGCACGGTACGCCCCGCGCACCGGAGGTCCCGCGCACGGCGAGTCCCGCGCGCCGTCGTCCCGTCATGTCCGCCGAAGCACGGTGATTCGGAGCCGCACCACCATGAGCGATGCCACCACCCCCGCCGCCACCCCGGCCCCGTCCGACCCGTCCGACCCGCTGGCGCTCGCCGAACTCTTCCGGGGCGGCGGAGAACCGTGGCTCCCGCTGCTGAAGCCGGTCATCGAGGCCCAGCCGGGCGCTTCCGCGTTCATCGGACCGGGTCGCGGCCCCGAGGTCGTCCCCGTCCGCGAGCTGACCTTCCAGGCGCTCAAGCCCAACGCGCCGCACCAGTGGAAGGTCGTCGTCTTCGGCCAGAACCCCTACCCGAGGCCGGAGAGCGCCACCGGCATCGCCATGTTCGACAACACCTTCCACGACTGGAAGGACAGCCAGTTCGGCCGGGTGGTCAGCATCCGCTGCATCATCAAGGCGGCAGCGATGTGGAAGCACGGCATCCCGAAGAAGACCCCGATCGCCGACATACGCGCGCTGCTGAAGGAGCGGGACACCGTCCAGCCGCCGGAGTGGTTCCAGGCGATGCTCACCCAGGGTGTGCTGCTGCTGAACGCCGCACTCACCGCGAGCAGCGACGGGTCGGCGGCGACCGACCGGCACACGGCGTTCTGGCGGCCGGTCGCCGAGCGGATCGTCGAGGAGATCCTCCGGGCCAAGCAGAACGCCGACGAGGAGGACCGCGGCGTCGTCTTCGCGTGGTGGGGAGCGCACGCGCGCAGCCTGAAGAAGGTCGTCCTCCAGCTCCAGGAGAAGTACCCCGAGGTCGAGGTCCGGCACATCGACCACGCCAACCCCGCGGCGCAGGGCGACATCTTCTGCGACGGCGACCACTTCGGCACGGTGAACGCGGCCCTCGCGTCGCTCGGCGCCGACGCGATCGACTGGCTTCCGGCCAAGGGGTGGAACGAGCTCGCCGAGCGGAGCGGCGGGGCGGGCGGCGACACCGCCGAACGCATGGGCGCGTTCATCGCCTCCACCATGGAGCTGCACCAGCTGTACCTCGAACGGCTCGCGAGCGTCAAGGACGAGGGGCTCGTCCTCCCCGCGATCACCGGTGTGTTCGACACCCCGCTGATGGAGTTCCGCGACGCCGTCGCCCCGGTGGCCGGGCTGCTGTCCGGTCTGGACCGGCACGTCGAGCGGTCGCACGCGTTCGGCCGGCGGCGGGCGGAGGAAGCGGCCGACGGCCTGTCCGCCGAGGCGATCGCCGCCCTCTACCTCTACACCTGCGAATCGGCCTTCTACCGGGAGATCAACGCCATCCTGCGCTCGCCGGACCGCGACCGGATCGTGCCGTACCTCCCGTACCTGCGGCTGCTGTTCTCGGCGGTGTCGCAGCTGCCCGCCCGTACCGAGCCGCTCTGGCGCGGGGTGCCGCTGGACCTGCGCGCGCAGTATCCGCTCGGACGGACGGTGACCTGGTGGGGCGTGTCCTCCTGCACCTCCGAGCCGGGCGTGGCCCGGGGGTTCCTCGGCAGCCGCGGCAAGCGCACCCTCTTCGAGGTGATCCCGGTGCGGGCGGCCGGCATCCAGCGCTACTCGGCGTTCACCGGCGAGGAGGAGTTCATCCTGTTGCCCGGCACCCAGTTGAAGGTGACGGACGTGAGGGCCGAGCGCGGCGGGCTGTGCACCGTGACGCTGACCGAGCTGGCGGAGCAGGGTCTGGTCTCCTGACCGGGGCGGGCCACCGGGGCGGGAGGGACCGGCCCGTTCAGGCGCCGATCCGGTGGTCGGCCCAGAACGGGCCCAGGTCCTCGGTGGTGGCGGCCCGGGCCGCGGCCAGGAACGCGGCGGTGCTGCTCACGCCGTACCAGTGCGCGCGGGCGTAGCCTCGGAGCAGCCGGGCCATCGCGTCCGGTCCGATCGACCGCCGCAGGTCGTGCAGCGCGCAGGCGCCGTAGTCGTAGACGACCACCCCGTAGCGACCGGGGTGGTCGTCCCAGTACGCCATGCCGTTGGTGATCCTCTCCTCCGGAGCCGACCAGGTGACGGCGGACCAGCAGTCGGCGCCGTCCCGGCCGAGGGCGAGGTCGGTGGCGTACTCGGCGAAGGACTCGTCCAGCCAGGGCTGGTGGTACTGGTCGTCGCCGACGATGCCGTACCACCACTGGTGCGCGATCTCGTGGACGAGTGCGCTGGTGCTCACCCGGTCCAGCACGAACCCCGGGTACTCCATGCCGCTGAACCAGAGCTCGTTGTCCAGCACCACGTCCAGCTCGGTGTACGGGTAGGCGCCGAAGGCGCGTGCGTGCGCGTCCAGCGCGGACTCGGCGGTGGCCAGTATGGCCGCGGCATCGGCCGCCCGGACACCGGCGACGCTGTGCACGGTGACCGTGACCCCACCGGCGGAGACCCCGGAGACGTGCTCGAACGGGCCCGCGGACCAGGCGAAGTCGCGGACCTGCCGGGCCGTCGCCGTGGTCACGGTCCGCCCGGCGGCGCCCGGGGTGTCGACCGAGGCGCCGGTGGCGGGCACCTCCAGGCCCGCCGGGTGGTCGAGCCGCACGGTGAAGTCGGCGGCCAGCGTGTAGAAGGACTCCCCGGTGTCGGTGAACGGGTCCAGGTGCCAGCCGGCGGCGTCCCGTACCGCGAGCACCGGCAGCGCGTTGCCGAAGTGGCCGGCCGTCCCGTGCCGGCCGAACCGCCCGGCATGGTCGGGGAGTTCGGGCGCCCGCAGATCGAGGTCGAAGCCGATCGTGTGGCGCCCGCCGGGGCGCAGCGGGGCCGGCAGGGTGATCCGCAGCACGGTGCACCCGGCCGACAGGGTGGCCGCGGCCGCCCCCACCAGGTGCGTCACGGTGACGGGCGGCGCCGTACAGCCGCCGCGGGCGTTGCCCCACAGCCGGAGGAGGATCTCGGGGAGCGGCTGCGTCGAGACGTTGGTGAAGCCGACCCGCTCGTGCCCGGTCCACCGTCCTCCCGAGGCGTCAGCGGTCAGCTCGACCGAGTAGGCGGCCGCCGCCGGCGTGGCGGCGGGCTCGGCGGGCCGACCACTGCCCGGCGGAGTGAAGGCCGTCGCGGTGGCGATCAGCGCCAGGCAGGCGAGGAGGGCGGCCAGGAGCCGAGCGGGTGGCGGGCTGCTCATGGGCGTTCCCCGGAAGTGGTCGGTGGGGCGGGCGGTCAGGCGGGGGCGGGGGTGGGTGTGGGGCGGGCCGGTCGGGCCCCGGTCCGGTGGTGCGCGGGGCCGGGCGGGCGGCCCCGCGCCGGCCGGTGACCCGCCGGTACCCGTCGGTGACCGGCCGCCCGTCGGTCACCGGGTGCCGAGGCCCTCCCGCTGCCGCTGTACCGCCACGTCCACCGCGCGGTCGACGGCCGGCAGGCAGGCGGCGATGTCCGTGTGGACCACGTACTCCACCGAGGCCACCGTGTGCAGGCCCTGGACCAGGAAGGTGTACTCCCGATCGCGCTCCAGCAGCAGCACGATCGGCTTGTCGAAGGCGCTCGCCCACCCGATCTCGATGTGGGTGCCCGGGGAGGCCGGGTGGCCGGGCAGGGCCACGAACACATCGGCCTTGCGGATCTCGTCCTGGTCGAGCTTGGTGCACTGCTCCGGCCGCATCAGCTCCGCCCCCCACGCCTCGCGGCGGTGGGCGTTGTGCACGGAGAGCCCCTGCGACTCGAAGTGCTTGATCAGGACGTCGAACGGGGCGCGGGCCTCGGCCGGCATCTCACCGGTCTCCGGGTCCAGGAGCTGGATGAACGGGCCGGCGAGGAAGACCGAGCGGATCCCCAGGTCGGGGCGGGAGCCGTTGGTCAGGGTGATGGTCATCGGGGTACCTCCGGAAACGGCGCCGGTGCGCGGTGTCGGGTGGGGGTGGGCCGGCACGGTGGTGGGCCGGGCCGGCCGGTGGAGCGGTGCGCCGGGTCAGTCCTTGCGGAAGCACTGGATGAAGGCGTCGCCGGTGGTCCCGCCGTGGGTGTACTCGGTGGTGTCGTAGGCGACGAACGGGTGCCGCTCGACCCGGATCGAGCGGAAGTGCGGCAGGTACTGCCAGCGCAGCTCCGGCTTGGTGCTGAAGAACGGGAGGAACACCCCGCCGGGGCGCAGCACCCGGACCACCTCGGGCATGGTCCGGGCCCACAGTGCGGCGTCCGTCCAGACCTCCACGTCGAGGGCCGGGTCGAAGAACATCCCGTCGATGCTCTCGGACGGCAGCTCGGTGATCCGCTGGAAGAAGTCGCCGCGCTCGATGGTGAGGTTGTCGGGCAGTTGGGGGTGCCGGGCCCGGAAGAGCTCCTCGACCTCGTCGAAGAGCTCCAGCACGGTGTGCCGGCGGGTCACCGGGTTGCCGGCGATCCGCAGCGCGGACAGGCCGAGGCCGAGCCCCACCTCGTAGAAGTCCTGGCCGTACTCGCAGAGCATGTCGGCGCTGGCCCACATCAAGTCCCGCTCCCAGGCCTGCATGGCCTGCTCGCCGCCGATGCTGAGGGTCACCTCGCCGTTCTGCTCGATGAGTTCGATCGCCGGTTTGGTCTGGCTCTCCATGGTTCTCCCTGGGGGTTGCGGGTGGGTCAGGCGCTCCGGGGGACGACCCCGAAGTGGCGCCGGGCCGTCGAGACGGCGAGGTCCTGCACGGCGAACACCGTGAAGTAGTAGGCCTGCGGGGCGGTCTCGGGGGCGAACCGCACGCGGAACGCGACCTCCTCCTCCTGCCCGCCGGTGAGCCGGAGCCTGGTGGTGGCCGGCTCCACCGTGGTGTCCTCGCGCAGGTAGCTCGGGACGAAGAGGCCCAGCCGGACCGGACCGGTCCGGGCCGCGCTGACCAGTGCCCGGACCTCCAGCACCCCGCCCTGGTCGACCTCGTCGGCGGCGTGGGCGAGCAGCGCAGGGGCGTCCGGGAGCTGGAAGGTGACGTCGCCGCAGCGCATGCAGACGGCGCAGGTGGTGTCCAGGACGTGGGGGAGCAGGCCCCGCCGGGTGAACTCCTGCGCGGGGCGGCCGCAGTGGCAGGTCACCTCGCGGACGTTCGGGTCCAGGCTGCTGCGGTCGCCGAAGTGCGCCGGGTAGTTCATCAGCTCGTGCTCGGGGTTGGCCGCGACCTGTTCGGTGATCACGTGGTCGAGGGACTGCAGGTCCGCCGTCAGCGAGGCCCGGATCTGGTCGGGCGACTGGTCGGCCAGGTGGGTCGGGCGGGCGACCCAGAGGTCGACCTTCCGGGCCAGCTTGGTCAGCCGGGGCCGCAGCGGGTGGTTGTGCGGCAGCAGCTCCGAGGCGAGGTAGGCGGTGAGCCGGGTGCCCACGGTGAGCAGCAACGGGTCGGGGCGGTGGTCCGCCGGGGCCGGGGGCGGCGGGGTGTCCTCCGGCGCGCCCGGCAGCCCGAAGCGCATGAACGCCGGGTACGGGTGCGAGCCGGCCAGACTGCTGTTGAGCGTGTCGACGGAGTCCGCGCCGACCAGGGCGCCGTGCATCCAGGCGACGTTCTCCGGCCGGTCGGAGTCGTGCACCGACACGGCCGAGACCACCGTGCGGGCCGGGCCGTCGAGGGCGTTGAGCAGCAGCTGGTACTTCGGGTCGTACAGGGCGAGGTCCGCGAGCGGTCCGCTGTTGCAGGCGCTGAGCACCAGCTCCACGGCCTCCACCCGGTTGAGCGGGACCAGCTTGTCCTCGGGCTTGTAGCAGGGCAGCCCGTAGGCGCAGCGCGGGCCGAGCAGTCCGGGCACGGCCGGGGCCGAGCCGTTGAGGCCGCAGATGGTGAACTCGCCGAGGTTGACGCTGTCGTCCTTGCCGTGGCCCTGGAAGGCCACCCGGCGCCAGCGGGTGCCGAGGATCCGGGCCTGGATGTCCTCCTGCTCGAAGTCGCGGTCGTCGAAGACCTGGACGCCGGGCAGCCGGGGCGGGCGGTCGGTGTCGGTGAACAGGCCCAGCGCGTCGATGTCGAGCGCCGGCTCCGCGTACTGCTTGGCCACGTTCCAGCCGACCGAGGCGTCGTCCCGGCCGCTCAGCAGGGTCAACCCGTGCCGCCGGCCGCGGTAGGTGGCCAGCAGCAGGGCCCGGACGGGGTCCAGGGTGAGCCGGTCGTAGCGGCCGACGAGCAGCAGCGAGCCGCTGTGCCGCTCCTGGAACGCCGGGAGGTCCGCCAGCTCCTCCTCGGGCACCCACGTCCGGGCGAGTGGCCGGGCCAGCTCCGCGATCCCCTCGGGCAACCGGGCCGCGCCGAGGACGATCCCGACGTCCAGCGGGTGCGGGTGCCGCAGCCGGCCGTAGAGCCGGCCGGCGAGTTCGACGCTGTGCGCCAGGTCGGCGCGGTCCTCGGTCGGGACCGGTACCGGCAGGAGGTGGGGGGAGGCCAGGAACTCCGCGACGGCCCGCGGTAACTGGTGGCGGGTGACCGGGCGGAACAGGGGGGACGGATCGGACGGCAGGTCGGGCCGCTGATCGGTGGGGGCGGCGTTCATGGTGGATCACCTCGGGGAGTCCGGGCCGGGAGGCCGGCGGAAGGAAGGGCAGAGGGCTGGGAGCAGGGCAACGGGCGGTTCGGCGCCCGCCGATGACGGCCGGCGGGGCCGGCGGGTCCCGGGTGGCGGGCCGCGCCGTCATACCGCGTACTCCACCAGCGGCGCCGCCCGCCGGGTCAGCAGCCCCCGGCAGGCGAAGGCCAGCCCGGCGGCCGCCAGCGCGCTGCCGGTCGCCACGGCGAACACCGCGCGCGGCCCGAGCGGGTCCATCAGCAGCCCGCCGGCCTGCTGGCCGAGCGCGTCACCCAGGACGGTGGCCAACGAGGCCCAGGTGAACGCCTCGGCCAGCGACCGCTGGTCGGCGATGCCGCTCACCAGGGACATCTCGCTGGCGGAGACCAGGGCGATCGGCGCGCTGCCCACCGCGAGGGCCAGCGCGAGCCCCGGTGGGGATCCGGCGAGCAGGGTCAGCGCCGTCCCGAGGGCATAGGCGAGCAGCAGCCGGGGGAAGCGGACCTGGGGGGCCACCCGGGACTGCGAGCGGCCGAGCCAGAGCGCGCCGAGGGCGCTGCCGACGCCCCAGCAGGCGTAGACCAGGCCGGCGCCGCCCGGAGCGCCGTGCCGGTCGACGAACGCCGGGATGGCCAGGGTCAGCAGACCGATGGGGACCGCGGAGAGGGCCATGATGCCGGTCAGCGCCAGCAGGGCCGGCTCCCGCAGGGGGCTCAGCAGCCGGCGCGGTTCCTGCGGAGCCGGGCCGGTGCCGCCGTCCGCGCCGCCGGAGTCGGCGGGGCGGTCCGGGTGGTCGGCATCGGCGGTGCGGTCGGCGTGGTCGGTGCCGGCGGTACCGGCCGGCAGCCGGGTGTGCGCGAGCCCCAGCGTGCCCAGGCCGCCCACCACCGCGATCGTGGTCAGCGCCAGGCCCGCCGAGCCGGCCAGCATCAGCGCCGCCAGCATCAGCGGCGCACCGATCACCAGGACCTCCGTGAGCAGCGCCTCCCAGAGGTAGGCCGTCTCCCGCTCCTCCTCCCGGAGCGGCAGCCGCGCCCAGAGCGAGCGCATACAGGCGTTCGCGGGCGGCAGCACCGCCCCGGCCAGGACCGCCGCCCCGGGCTGCGCCCAGCCGCCGGGGCGGGTGCACCACACGAGGACGGCGAGCGCCGCCGGGTAGGCGACGGCGGTCGCCGTCAGGACCGCGGCCCGGCCCTGCCGGTCGAGCCGGCGGGCGATCAGCGGGCTGCCGAGGGCCATCCCGAGGGTGTACAGCGCGGCGACCAGACCGGCCTGGGCATAGCTGCCGCCCTGCTCACGGACCGTCAGGACGAGGGCCAGCGACATCAGGTAGACCGGCAGCCTGGAGACGACGCTCCACCAGGCCGCCCCGGCCACCCGGGGGCGTGTGAGCAGATCGAGGAAGCGACGGGGCAGGCCGCTGGTCACGTGGTCGGTCTCCGTTCGGTGGCCGCGCCGGGCGGCGCGGGGCCGCACGGGGCGGCACGGTCGGGTGCCGGCCGCCGCGCGCGCGGCCGGCACGGTGGGGATCAGCTGGGCACGGCGTCGGCCTCCCGCGCCGGTACCACCTCGATCGTGAACCGGTCGAGCACCTCGCGCATACGGATCTCCACCTCCTCCACCGAACCTCCCACGACATGGGCGTACCCCGAGGCGTTGTGCGAGGCCCGCCGGGCCGTCACCCGGTCGCCGGTGCCGACCTTGAGGACGGCGTCGACGACCCCGGGCATCCCCAGGAGCTCCTCCCGGGAGGTGATCCGCCGGATCGTCCCGGAGCCGGGCAGCGGCAGCAGCAGGTCACCCGCGCAGCGGCGCTCACGGTAGTCCAGCCCGGGGCGGCGGCCGAGGTAGACCGCCAGGGTGGCGCCGAACACGTCGAAGCCGTACGCGTGGCCGTGGTTGGCCGGGATCTCGCAGCCCGCCAGCCGGACGCCGATCTCGCCCGCGTACACTTCGCCGTCGATCAGGAAGAACTCCATGTGGGCGTACCCGTGGTCGATGCCCATCCCGGTGACGATGCGCTGGACCAGGGCCCGCACGTCGACCGGCGGCCCGTCGCCGGTGCCGACACTGATGTTGGCGTTCATCGCGCCGTCGACGATGTCCAGCGGGCGGCAGGGCATCGCGCTCGGCCACGCGTCCAGGACCTCGCCGCCGAGGATCACCGCGCACACCTCCCACTCGGTGCCGCCGAGGTGCTCCTCCACCATCCAGCGCCGTGCGGCGAGGTCGATGCCGGCGAGGTCGCCCGGCCCGGCGAGCCGGTAGGTGTCCACGCAGGCGAACGAGTCCACCGGTTTGAGCACCACCGGCCAGCCGTGCCGACCGGCGAACCGCTCGATCTCGGAGGCCGACCGCACCCGGGCGAACTCCGCCGTCCGCAGGCCCAGTTCGCGGAACCTGGTCTTCATCGCGGCCTTGTCCCGCACCAGGGTGACCTGCTGCTCGGTCAGGTGCGGCAGGCCGGCGAGCGCCGCGAAGCGCTGGGCGGCGGCCTGCCGGGGCTCCGACGGGTTGCAGAACCGGGTCGGCGGTACCGGCAGCCCGGCCGCCCAGGCGCGGTACCGCCGCGCCTCCTCGGCGGGCGCCGCGCCCTCGCGCACCCAGAAGGCGGGCAGGTGCGCGGTGGCCAGCAGATAGTCCTCCGGCAGGTCCGCGCGCGCCTCGGCGAACCGCAGCAGGACCAGTCGGTCGGCCAGCTCCCGGGCCGCGTAGCGGCTGAAGGACGACGGCCGGTCGTCCACCAGCAACAGCACCTCGGCGTCGCTCACACCGCCTCCAGCACCTGGCGGACGGCCTTGGCCGCGACGACCTGTTCCTCCTCGGGCAGTTCCGGGGAGAGCGGCACGCACAGGGTACGGTCCAGGAGGTCCCTGGTCCGGGCGAAGCCGTCGTGGCTGAGGGCCGACGGGGCGTCGGGCGCGTGGTTCCACGGGAAGCCGTCGCGGTAGAGCGAACGACGGCCGGTGAGCACCGGGTGGTCGGGCAACAGGTACTTCCCGAGCGTCCAGTTGGCGATCCCGGCCGCGGTGAGCGCGGCCACCGCCGCGTCCCGCAGCTGCCTGCTCTCGCAGCGGAACCGCAGACTGACCTTCACATCGCCGGCGGCCCGCGGCCGGACCTCCAGATCGGGCCGGTCCGGCAGCTCGCCCATCGCGATCGCGTACATCCGCTCCAGGCCGGCGAGCAACTCGTCGAGGTGCCGGAACTGCTGGCACTGGACGGCCGCGACCTGCTCGCTGGTCACGAAGTTCTCGCCGAAGTGGGCGTCCTGGTTCCACGTCGGATAGTGGCCCGGCACCCGCGCCGAGCCGTGGTCGTGGTAGCAGCGCATCGTCGACCAGGCGCTCTCGTCGTTGGTGACGAGCAGCCCGCCCTCGCCCGAGGTGAGCACCTTGTTGTGGTGGAAGCTGAACGTCCCGGCGTACCCGGCCGTCCCGACCTGCCGGCCGTCGGGGAACCGGGCGCCGAGGGACTGCGCGCAGTCCTCGACCAGGTACGGCACCCCGGCCGGCAGCGGCGCCACGGTGCCCTCCATATGGGCCACGATCACCCGCTGCGCGTCGGGCGGCACCAGCGTCGGGTCCATCGAGAGCGAGTCGTCGGCGTCGACCAGCACCGGGATCAGGCCGCTGGAGAGCACCGCGCCGGCCACCGCGACGAACGTGACCGCCGGGATGTACACCAGATCGCCGATCGACGGGCGGGTGGAGATCAGCGCGAGCCGCAGCGCCTCGGTGCAGTTGTGGACGGCCAGCGCGTGGTGCGCGCCCAGCCGTTCGGCCACCGTCCGCTCCAGCCGGGAGGCCATGCTCTCGGTCTCGGTCTGGTAGCGGAACAGGACCTGGTGCTCGATCACCTTGCGCAGCTCCGACATGTCGGACCAGTCGAGGTAGTTCGCTCCGTAGGGCAGGAAGCGCTGCCCGAGCCGCTTGTCGAGTGAGCTCATGCGGTGGTGTCCGACTCCGTGATCGGCTGCGCCGAACCGTCGACGACCATCTCCTGGCCTCGGTGGTTGCGGAGCAGCAGGCCTTCGGGGATCTGGGTGTAGGAGGGCTGTGCGATGGGGATCTTGCCGATCTTCGTGGTCAGGACGTACTGGGGGACGCCGAACCCGGTGATGTGGCCCTGCAGGCCGGCCATGATCTCCCAGCCCTTTTCCACGGACGTCATGAAGTGCGAGACCCCGGTGACGTTGTCGCAGTGGTAGAGGTAGTACGGCCGGACCCGGATCCGCAGCAGCTCGGTCATCAGCGTGCGCATGGTGGCCACGTCGTCGTTGATCCCGCGCAGCAGCACCGTCTGGTTCCCGACCGGGATCCCGTGCCGCAGCAGGCGATCGACGGCCGCCGCCGCCTCCGGGGTGATCTCCTTCGGGTGGTTGAAGTGGGTGTTCAGCCAGACCGGGTGGTAGCGGGAGAGCATCGCGCAGAGGTCGTCGGTGATGCGCTGCGGCAGCAGCACGGGGAAGCGGCTGCCGATCCGGATGATCTCCACACTGGGGATCGCCCGGAGTCCGGCGATGATCTCCTCCAGCTTGCCGTCCTGGTAGGACAGCGGGTCCCCGCCGGTCAGCAGGACGTCCCGGATCTCGGGGTGGTCGGCGATGTAGCGCAGGTCCTCGTCGTAGGAACCGCCCTCGTCGTCGCGGAAGTAGGTGCCGTCGACGTCGGTGGTGTGGAACTTGCGCGTGCAGTGGCGGCAGTAGACCGGGCAGGCCTCGGTGATCAGCATGATCACCCGGTCCGGGTACTTGTGCACCACCCGGTTGGTCTTGCGGTAGTAGGTGTCCCCGACCGGGTCGACCTCGGCCCCGGGGAACTCCATCAGCTCGCCGAGGGCGGGCACCGCCTGCTGCCGGACCGGGCAGTCGGGGTCGTCCGGGTCCATCAGCGAGGCGTAGTACGGGGTGACGCTCCAGCGGTACTTTCCCGCCACCCCGGCGATGGCCGTCTCCTCGTCGGTACTGAGGTTGAGCCACTGCCGGGCCTTGTCGACGGTGGTGATGCGCCGACGCATGTGCCAGCGCCAGTCGTCCCAGTCGCTCTCCGGGACCCTGGGACGGATCAGTTCGGGGCGGGTGACAGCCGTGGGTTCGCGGAGGGTGTCGGACATGGCGGCTCCAGCACGACGCGGTCGACAGGGGTGGGGTGGGCCGGACCGGGCAGGGCCGGACCGGCGGGCTGACGGAGTGGGGGATGGGACCGGGGTACCCGGCTCACAGCGGGGCGAGCGCGAGTTGGCGGAGGGTGCGGGCGACCCGCTGCGCACCGCGCAGGTCGTCCAGGGCCGGGTCGAGCGGCTGCCAGGGACCGGCAGGGGCCGGACCGCCGGGCCCGGGCGGCGCCCACAGGGCGGGATCACCCGGGTCCTGCGCCGAGGGCAGCGGCAGGACCTCGGCGACCTGGGCGGCCAAGTCCCGCTGGGCGGGCCCGAGCGGTGGCAGCAGGGCCAGTGGTGCCCGCCGCGCCTGGGCGAGGGCGAGCGCCCCGAGCACCGGGGAGGCGAGGAACACGGCGGCCTCGGCATGGAGCGCGTCCGGGTCGGCCTCGGCGGCCCGCAGCACCCGCAGGCCCGGGTGCGCGGCGAGGCCGCCCAGGGCGGACCGCAGGAGGTCGAGCCCGGTGTCGGCGACCACGGCGCAGCTCCCGGTGCGGTGCAGCGCGGCGTCGGCCAGCGCCGGCAGCGCGCCGGTGGCGAAGGCCTCCGCCTCGGCGTCGGGCACCCGCCAGAGGGAGAGCAGCAGGAGGGTGCCGGCGCGCCGCCGGCTCCGGCCGGTGCGCTGTGGTGCGAGGACCCCGGTGGGCCGGGAGCCCCGGGCGGCGGGCCCGGACGGTGGCAGCCACCCGGGCCGGTGGGTCCGCCCGAGCGCCCGCTCCGGGGGTGTGTCGGCTCCGGGGAGAGGCCCGGGGGGTCCGGGGTGGCCCGACACCAGGTGGACCACCGGCACCCCCAGGCCCAACAGCCGCTCGGTGGCCGCCACGTCGTCGCAGACGAGCGCGGCGACCGGCGGCGGGTCGAGCTCCTCGGGGCCGACCGGACGGAGGTCGTCGAGGTGGGCGGCCACCCGGCGCAGGGCGAGGGTCGAGTCCAACTCGTCCGCCCGGGCCGTCAGCAGGACCCGCGGGCCGTGCGCGGAGCCGCCCGCGGCCCCCGGCCGGTCCGGGGCCGCCAGGTGTGCGGGGGCGGTCAGGTGCGCGGGGGCCCCCGCGTGCGGGGAGGCCGTGGCGCCCGCGGGTGCCGAGGTCGGCGGACCGGAGCTCAGTAGTGCCACGGACCCACCGCCCCGAGCCGGGCCACGTCGTCGCTGTATCCGGCGGCGGTCGTGGAGCACCCGTTGCACACGGCGGGGCCGCGCTCGCGGAACCAGTCGGCGTGGGCCCGGAAGACCGGGGTGTCCAGCTGGATCACCCCCCGCTCCCGCAGCGGCGCCCCACCGGGCCCGTCGTCGCCCTCGCGGTGGGGGATGCAGCTGCACGCGAACATCCGCCCGTTCTTGCCGTCGACGTAGATGACGTCGTCCGCGACGTGGCAGAGCGGTTCGGCGGCGCGCGGGGTGACTGACTCGGCGAAGTACCGCTCCTGCTCCTGCGGGGTGTCGCCGTAGAAGCGCTTGCCCATCGGGACCAGCAGCGTGGCCGGGTCGGCGGCGTAGATCGGATCGCAGACGCCGCGGACGTGGTCGGCGTCGGGGTAGGTGATGGTGCGGTCGAGTTTGAGGGCGGACAGCTCCCACTGGCGTACCCCCGCCTCGGTCAGCACCTCCTGCAGCCTCGGCATCTCGGTGTAGTTGTGCGGTCCGACCACGGTGTTCACCCGGGGCAGGACGCCGAGCGCGGCGGCGGAGCGCAGGCCGGCCAGCCCGCTGTCGAACATGCCGGGGGACCGCCGGTAGACGTCGTGGGTGGCGCCCGAGGCGCCGTCCAGACTGACGATCACCTGGGCCAGCCCGGCCGCGGCCAACGGGGCCGCCATCCGGGGCAGCAGCGAGCCGTTGGTGATGAGGGACATCTTCATCCCGCCGGCGGTGCCCGAGCGCACCAGCTCCACCACGTCCGGATGCATCAGCGGCTCGCCGCCGGTGAACCGGACGTAGCCCACGCCGGCCTCCCGGGCCTTGGGCAGCAGGTCGTCGAAGTCCTCCCGGGAGAAGCGGAAGGTGTCGCGGGAGAGGGCGAACTCGCACATGAAGCAGTCGGCGTTGCAGGCTTCCAGGATGCGGATGAAGAGGTAGCGATCACGTGCACGCACGGAGGGGAGACCTTCCAGACGACTCACGGGACGGGTGGGGCCGAGGGGTGGGGACGGAGGTGGTGCGCCGGGTGGGGCGGGGGCCGGTCAGGCGGGCCGGTCCGGTGGGCCGAGGACGTCGAGCAGGGCGTCGGCCACCTGGGCCGCTCCGCCGGTGCCGATCGCGGTGGTGAGCGCGCCCCAGTCGTCGACCGCGGCGGACCGGCGCAGCGCCTCCAGCACCCCGTCACGCAGGGCGTGGCGGACACCTCGGTGGTCGTCGCCGACCGCAGCCCGCCCGATCGACTCGTAGATGTGGGCGAGCGCGGCGTCCTCGCCCTCGGCACGGAGCGTCAGCGCGTCGTCCTCGACCAGCACCTCCTTGGGCCAGCGCACCCGTACCGGGGCCCCGAGCGCCTGGCTGTGATACCGGCCGTTGAAGATCTGGCTGAGGTTCTGCGGTGGCAGGCAGACGGTGGGGACGCGCAGGCCGCCCGCCTCCAGCAGGGTGGTCAGACCGGGGGAGGTGAGCAGGACGTCGCTGTCGGCCAGGCGGTCCAGGAACGCCCCGTGACCGAGCGGGCCGGTGGTCGTCCGGGGCGGGGCGACCGACGCGTCGACGAGCCGGCCGGCCAGATCGGCGGGCAGGTTGCCGGCGATGTGCACCTCGTCGACCCCGTGGGCGACGAGGGCCTCCAGGGCGGCCGGGACGACCAGGCGCGGGTAGTGCCCCGGATCGCCGAGCCTCGGCGCGCGCAGGCCGCCCAGGCTGATCAGCGCCCTGCGGTACGGGCCACGGGCGCTCCGCCCGGGCCCGTCGGATGCCGGCTCCGGGGTGCGGGGCCTCGCGATGACGGCCTCGACCCAGCGCAGCGCCCGGGCGTCGGCCAGCAGGGCCAGGCACTCGGGCGGCAGCTCGACGCTCTTCTGCGCGCAGTACACCGTCGCGTCCAGCGGCAGCGCGGCGCGGTCCCCCTCGGACCAGAGGAAGGGCAGGCTGTCGACGAAGACCGTGGGGACACCGGCCGCCAGCAGGGCCGTGGCGACCGCGCCGTCCAGGACGACCACGGCGGCCCGCACCCCCTGGGAGCGGACGATCTCCCGGACGGCCGGGGCGAGCCGGCCGGGATCGGCGGGCAGGTCGTGCCAGGCGTCCACCGCGTGCTCGGCGAGCAACGGCCGGCCCAGCCCCGAGGCCAGCCCGACGAACCGCAGGGGAGGGACCGGCCGGTCCCGCAGGGCGGAGAGCACGGCACTGAGCTTGCCCGAGCTGCCCCAGCCGAATTCCGCTCCGACGAGGGCGACCGTGGGGGGAGCGGACCGCGGGGCGTGCGGGTCGGCGTGCGCAGCGAGATCGGACGACATCGGATATCTCTCGCCTTTCCTGGCGGGCCGGCTGGGTACGGGATCGGACGGGCACGACCGCGCGGACGGACGCGGGACCTCCGTGAACGGAGATCACGCCGCTGCGCTGCGGCCCTGCTTCCTTCGGGTACAACCGTTCCGCAGATGGCGGAGCGGCACAAGGCCTTTCTCCGGCATTCCGACTTGCGAGTGAATAACTCGATCGAGCGACTAACTATCATCCGATGAACGAGAGTTGATGTTCTACCGGCCGGCCGGGATTTCCTCCGGATGCGCCGACGAAATTCGATCGCCCACCGATCATCCGGCCGCTAGAATCCGCGTCCATGGGCTACCTCGAAGCCACCGGGCTCGGTCATGTGCTTGCCGACGGTCGTGAGCTCTTCCGCGACGTCTCGTTCCGGGTGCCGGCCGGGGAGACGGTCGCGCTCATCGGCGACAACGGTGCCGGCAAGACCACGCTGCTGCGCATACTCGCGGGCGAACTGCCCGCGCAGCGGGGGGTGTTCCGCAGTCAGGGTGCCGTGGCGGTGATGCCGCAGTTCATCGGCAGCCTGCGCGACGACCGTACGGTCCGGGACCTCCTGCTCACCGTCGCGCCGCCGGTGCTGCGGGTCTCGGCCGCGGCCCTGGACGCGGCCGAGCTCGCCATGACGGAGGCCGACGACGAGCCCACCCAACTCCGCTACGCCCAGGCGCTGGTGGACTGGGGCGAGGCCGGCGGCTACGACTACGAGGTGCTCTGGGACACCGTGACGGTCGCCGCGCTCGGCACCCCGTTCCGGATCGCCCAGTACCGCGAGGTGGCCACGCTGTCCGGTGGCGAGCAGAAGCGGCTCGTCCTGGAGGCGCTGCTCCGGGGTCCGGCCGAACTGCTGCTGCTGGACGAGCCGGACAACTACCTCGACGTGCCCGGGAAGCGCTGGCTGGAGGAGCAACTCGCCCAGACCCGGCAGGGCGTGCTGCTGATCACCCACGACCGGGAGGTGCTGAGCCGCACGGCCGGCCAGGTCGTGACGCTGGAGGGCGGTACCACCTGGACCCACGGCGGCGGGTTCGCCACCTGGGCGGAGGCCCGCGAGGCCCGCTGGCAGCGGGCGGCGGAGGTCCGGCAGCGCTGGAGCGAGAAGCACGAGCAGCTCAAGGAGCTGGTCCGGACGCTGCGTCAGCAGGCGTCCATCAGTGACGAGATGGCGTCGCGCTACCACGCGGCCCAGACCCGGCTGGCGAAGTTCGAGGAGGTCGGGCCGCCGCCGGCGCCGCCCCGCCGCCAGCGGGTCGCGCCGGACCTGCGCGGCGGCCGGACGGGCGTCCGGGCGATCACCTGCCGGAACCTCGAACTGAGCGGGTTGATGAAGCCGTTCGACCTGGAGGTGTTCTTCGGCGACCGGGTCTGCGTGCTCGGTTCGAACGGCTCCGGCAAGAGCCACTTCCTGCGCCTGCTGGACGAGGCCGGCGCCGACGCGGTCGGGACGGTGGCGCACACCGGCGAGTGCCGGTTGGGCGCCCGGGTGCGGCCGGGGCTGTTCGCCCAGACGCACCGGCATCCGGAGTGGGCGGGCCGGACACCGGCCGAGATCCTCGGGGCCGGCGAGGGGGACCGGGCCGGGCTGGACCTGGAGCGCGCGATGTCGGCGCTGAGCCGCTACGGGCTGGCCGGCGCGGGCCGCCAGGACTTCGGGACGCTGTCGGGCGGTCAGCAGGCGCGCTTCCAGATCCTGCTGCTGGAGCTGGCCGGGGCGACCCTGCTGCTGCTGGACGAGCCGACCGACAACCTCGACCTCATCTCGGCCGAGGCACTGGAGGAGGCCCTGGCGGCGTTCACCGGGACGGTGGTGGCGGTCACCCATGACCGCTGGTTCGCCCGGGTGTTCAGCCGCTTTCTGGTCTTCCGGGCGGACGGCCGGGTGGTGGAGGCGGACGAGCCGGTCTGGGACGAGGGGCGGGTGAGCCGCGTCCGGAGCTGACCCGCGCGCACCCGAGCGGGCCGGCCGCACCGCCTGGCCGCACCGCCCGGCCTCGCCCCTCGGCCGGTCCGCCCGGCCGTTCCGGTGCTCGACCCCGGGTGTCGTCGCCGGTGCTCGTCGCCGTGTTCGGCTCCGGTGCGTATGTCCGGCGGGTGAATGTCCGGCGTCGAATTCCGGTGGGCCGAATTCCACTTCTTCGCATTCCGGCTCGCCGGCTTGTGCCCGTCAAGATCATTCGTTCACGGAGCCGCTGGTGGCGGCCACTCCGTCGGCATTCGGCGGGCGGACGATGCCACCGCCAAGGGCCCCGGAGCTCGTACGGGCGTCATATGCGGGGCGAAATCGGCCACCGCGGTACGGGATTCGGTCACCTTGTCGGACCGTTCCGGTGCCACCTGTTCGTTTGCGGATTCGGGTGGTCGATGAGATCTGGATCTCATGTGCCGCGGAGTGGCTCGATCCCATCGATCAGCGGCTTGGTATATCTGATGATCTACTGATTTAGGGCGATTTTGCTCTGTCATTCCGGTGCCGACCAGGGCTGAAACCTGATGGTTGCGGCCAATTGCGGCCCAGTCCACAGTTCTGGTGCTCGATCCCCGTGCAATCGACGTATGGACGTGATGGAACGGTATGGCCGAGTCGAACGCTGTTGCGCACACAGTCGAATCCGACCGTGACGATCTGATCGCGATCATCGGTCTCGCCTGTCGTGTACCGGGAGCCGGCAGCCCGGACGAGTTCTGGGAGCTCCTCCGCACGGGTGTCGACGCCGTCACGGAACTCCCGGAACGGCGGCGGGCGACCCGGCGGGACGACCCGGCCGGCGAGGCCCCGGCACAGCGCCCACGCCGCGGCGGCTACCTCGACCAGGTCGACCGCTTCGATCCGGCCTTCTTCGGCATCGGACCGCGCGAGGCCGTCCTGATGGACCCGCAGCAGCGCCTGATGCTCGAACTGTGCTGGGAGGCCCTGGAGAACGCGGGCATCCCGCCGCAGCGGCTGAAGGGCAGCGCCACCGGAGTCTTCGCGGGGGCGATCTGGGACGACTACGCCGAACTGCTGCGCCGCGCGGGAGTCGCCTCCGGCGCCCGGCAGGTGACCGGCCTGCACCGCAGCATGATCGCCAACCGGGTCTCCTACACCCTCGGCCTGCGCGGGCCCAGCATGACGATCGACGCCGCCCAGGCGTCCTCCCTCGTCGCCGTCCACACCGCGTGCGAGAGCCTGCGCCGCGGCGAGTCCGAACTCGCCCTGGTCGGCGGCGTCAACCTCGACCTGGTGCCCGACGAGGCCGGTGACGCGACGAAGCTCGGCGGCCTCTCCCCGGACGGCCGTTGCTTCACCTTCGACGCACGCGCCAACGGCTACGTCCGGGGCGAGGGCGGCGCGGTCGTGGTGCTCAAGCCGCTGTCCCGCGCGCTCGCCGACGGCGACACCGTGCACTGCGTGGTGGCCGGCAGCGCCATGAACCACGACGGCGGCGGGGAGGCCCTGACCTCGCCCGATCCCGAGGCGCAGGAGCAGGTGATCCGCGCGGCCCACCGGCGGGCCGCGCTCCCGGAAGGCGCTGTGCAGTACGTCGAACTCCACGGTACCGGGACGCCGGTCGGGGACCCGGTCGAGGCGGCGGCCCTCGGCGCCGCGCTCGGTGCGGAGCGTCCGGCCGCCGAGCCGCTGCGGGTCGGTTCGGTGAAGACCAACATCGGCCACCTGGAGGGCGCGGCGGGGATCGTCGGACTGGTCAAGACCGTGCTGGGCATCCGCCACCGGGAGCTCCCGCGCAGCCTCAACTACGAGACGCCCAACCCGGGGATCCCGCTGGACCGGCTGGGCCTGCGGGTCCAGGACGAGACGACCGCCTGGCCGCGTCCGGACCGGCCGCTGGTCGCCGGGGTGAGTTCGTTCGGCATGGGCGGTACCAACTGCCATGTGGTGCTGGCGGAATGGGCACCCGCGCCGGCCGACACCGCTCGGCCGGGGACGCGTCCGGCGGGCGAGACGGTGGCGGGTGACGTGGTGGCGTCGGCGGGCGAGGCGGCGCCGGTCCTGGTGCCGGTCTCCGGCACCACGCCGGAGGCGGTGCGCGCCCAGGCCGTCCGGCTGCGGGCGTACGTGCGGGAGCGCTCCGGCGCGACGGTGTCGGAGGTCGGCTGGTCCGCCGCGACCACCCGCGCTCAGCTGGCCTCGCGCGCCGTCGTGATCGCCCGGGACCGCGGTGAACTCCTCGCCGGACTGGACGCGTTGAGCGAGGCGGAGGCCGCCCCCAACGTGTTGACCGGCGAGGCGGGATCCGGCCGGACCGCCTTCCTGTTCACCGGGCAGGGCAGCCAGCGACCCGGAACGGGCCGCGAACTCCACCGGCGTTTCCCGGTGTTCGCGTCGGCGTTCGACGAGGTCTGCGCGCACCTCGACCCGCACCTCGCCCGGCCGCTGCACGAGGTGCTGTTCGCCCCCGAGGGCAGCCCGGAGGCGGAGCTGGTGCACCGCACCGAGTTCACCCAGCCCGCGCTGTTCGCGGTCGGGGTCGCGCTGCACCGCCTGCTGGCGAGCTGGGGCGTCACGCCGGACCTGCTGCTCGGCCACTCGGTCGGCGAGTTGACGGCCGCGCACGTGGCCGGTGTGCTCTCGTCGGCCGACGCGTCGGCGCTGGTGGCCGCCCGGGGCCGGCTGATGCAACAACTGCCGCGGGGCGGTGCGATGGTGGCGGTTCGCGCGACCGAGGCCGAGGTGGCCGCCGCACTCGTCCCGGTCCGCGACCGGGTCTCGATCGCGGCCGTGAACGGTCCGACGGCCACCGTGGTCTCGGGCGACGAGGACGCTGTCCTCGCCCTCGCGGACACCTGGCGCGCCCAGGGACGCAAGGTCCGCCGGCTGCGCGTCGGGCACGCCTTCCACTCGCCGCGGATGGACGCGATGCTCGACGCGTTCGGCGAGGTCGCGCGTGGACTGTCCTACCGCCCGCCGACGACGCCCGTCGTGTCCAACCTGACCGGTGAGCTGGTGACCGACGACCGGATGGGCTCGGCGGACTACTGGGTGCGCCACGTCCGCGAGGCCGTCCGCTTCGGCGACGGCGTCGACCGGCTGCGCGAGGCCGGCGCGACCGTGCTGGTCGAACTCGGCCCGGACGCCAGCCTCTCCGCGCTCGCCCGCGCGTGCCTGCCGCCGGCCGACCGGGACACCGTCGCGACGGTCGCCACCCTACGCGCCGGCCGGCCCGAGGCGGCCGCGCTCGACGCCACCGCCGCGCGGCTGCACACCCTGGGGGCCGAGCTCGACTGGTCCGCCCTGTTCGCCGGCCGTGCGGTCCGCCGCCTGGACCTGCCCACCTACGCCTTCCGGCGCACCCGCCACTGGCTGCACTCCGCCGCGCCCGGCGAGCTCGCGCCCGGCGAGGCCGTGCCCAGCGAGGTCGTGCCGGGTGAGGTCGTGCCGGGCCAGGACGAGGGCGCCGGGTCCGACGACGCCGCGCCTGCCGCCGCGACGGCCCCCCGGGCCGCCTCGCCGCTCGTCGGCCGGCTCGCCGGCCTGCCCGGAGCCGAGCAGCACCGGGCGCTGCTGGAGCTGGTCCGCTCCCATGCGGCCGCCGTGCTCGGCCACGCCGCGAAGGACGCCGTCCACGCCGAACTCGCCTACCGGGAGTCGGGCCTGGACTCGCTCGCCGCTGTCGAGCTGGTCCAGCGGCTCGCCGCCGCGACCGGTCTCGACCTGCCCGCGACCGTCGTCTACGACCACCCGACGCCCGCCGACCTCGCGCGCCACCTGCGCGCCCGCGTCCTCGGCCCGGCCCCGGAGGACCTCGCCGGGACCGGCGCCCCGGCGGCCGCCCCGGTCGACGACGACCCGATCGCCATCGTCGCGATGGGCTGCCGTTACCCCGGTGCGGCCGACTCGCCCGAGGCGCTGTGGCGCCTGGCCGCCGAGGGTGTCGACGCCGTCGGCCCCTTCCCCGAGGACCGGGGCTGGGACCTCGGCCGGCTGCACCACCCGGACCCGGACCACCCCGGGACCACCTACGTCCGCGAGGGCGGGTTCCTCGCCGGCGCCGGGGAGTTCGACGCCGAGTTCTTCGGCATCAGCCCGCGCGAGGCGCTGGCCATGGACCCGCAGCAGCGCCTCCTGCTCGCGACCTCCTGGGAGACCCTGGAACGGGCCGGTCTGGATCCGGCCGGGCTGCGCGGCGACCGCGTCGGCGTCTTCGTCGGCGCGACCGCGCAGGACTACGGTCCGCGCATGCACCGGCCGGCCGGGGGCTTCGACGGCTACCTGCTCACCGGCAACACCCCGAGCGTGGCCTCCGGGCGGATCGCCTACACGCTGGGCCTCGAAGGGCCGGCCGTCACCGTCGACACCGCGTGCTCGTCCTCGCTGGTCGCCGTGCACCTGGCCGTCCAGGCCCTGCGCGGCGGGGACTGCACGCTGGCGCTCGCCGGCGGTGCGACCGTGATGGCCGAGCCCGGCATGTTCGTCGAGTTCGCGCGCCAGCGCGGCCTGGCCCCGGACGGCCGCTGCAAGCCGTTCTCCGCCGACGCCGACGGCACGGCGTGGGCCGAGGGCGTCGGCGTCGTGCTGCTCGAACGCCTTTCGGACGCCCGCCGCAACGGTCACCCCGTGCTGGGCCTGGTGGTCGGCACCGCGGTGAACCAGGACGGCGCCAGCAACGGCCTCAGCGCGCCGAACGGCACGGCCCAGCAACGGGTGATCCGCCAGGCGCTCGGCTCCGCCGGGCTGACCCCCGCCGACATCGACGTGGTCGAGGCGCACGGCACGGGCACCGCCCTCGGCGACCCCGTCGAGGCGCAGGCCCTGCTCGCGGTCTACGGCCGCGACCGCGATCCCGGACATCCGCTGCTGCTCGGCTCGCTCAAGTCCAACATCGGCCACACCCAGGCCGCGGCGGGGGTCGCCGGTCTCATCAAGACCGTCCTCGCGATGCGGACCGGCATCGTGCCGGGCACCCTGCACCTGCGGGAGCCCTCGCCGCGGGTGCGCTGGGAGGACGGCGCGATCACCGTGCCGACGACCGCGACACCGTGGCCCGGGGCCGGGCGGCCGCGACGCGCGGGCGTCTCGTCGTTCGGCATCAGCGGTACCAACGCGCACATCCTCGTCGAGCAGGCGCCGGCCGAGGCGGTGGCCGGGACGGTGGCCGTGGCCGCCGGGTCCGCCGACACCCGGGCGGCCCACGCCGATACCCGGGCGACCGCCGGCCCACCGGCCGCCGGCCCACCGGCCGCCGACGTACCCGCCGCCGACGTACCCGCCGACCTCGTGCCGCTGACCGTCTCCGGCCGTACCGAGGCCGCGTTGCGCGCCCAGGCCGACCGGCTGGCCCGGCACCTCGCGGCCGGGGACGCCGTCGACCGCCGCGCGGTCGGCCACGCGTTGCTGCGCTCCCGCACCAGGTTCGCCCACACCGCCGTCGTGCTCTCCCGCACGCCCGCCGACGCCCTGCGCGGGCTGACCGCCCTCGCCGCCGGCGAGACCGCCGACACCGTGGTCCGGGCCCAGTCGACGGCCACCGGCGCGACCGTCTTCGTGTTCCCCGGCCAGGGCTCCCAGTGGACCGGCATGGCCCTCGAACTCCTCGACAGTTCACCGAAGTTCGCGGCCGCCCTGGAGGCGTGTGCCGAGGCGCTCGCCCCGTACGTCGACTGGTCGCCGCTCGATGTCCTGCGCGGCCTGCCGGGCACGCCCGATCCGGCCCGGGTGGACGTCGTCCAGCCGGTGCTCTTCGCGGTCATGGTCGCGCTGGCGGAGCTGTGGCGGTCGGTCGGCATCGAACCGGGGGCCGTCGTCGGCCACTCACAGGGCGAGATCGCCGCCGCGTGCGTCGCGGGCGCGCTGTCGCTCGACGACGCCGCGAAGGTGGTCGCCCTGCGCAGCCGCGCCCTGCTCGCCACGGCGGGCAGCGGCGGCATGGCCTCCGTCCCGCTGGCCGCCGACGAGGTCGTCCCGCTCCTCGCGTCCTGGGGCGGCCGCCTCGGCATCGCCGCGCGCAACGGTCCTGCCAGCACCGTCGTCTCCGGGGACACCGACGCGCTCGACGCCTTCCTCGGCCGCTGCGAGCGGGACGGCCTGCGGGCCCGGCGCATCCCCGTCGACTACGCCTCGCACTCCGCGCACATGGAGTCCCTCCGCGAGCCGCTGCTGACCGCCCTCGCGGGCCTCACGCCGCGCGCCGCGCAGATCCCGTTCTACTCGACCGTCACCGGCGCGCTGCTGGCCGACACCTCGGTCCTCGACGCCGAGTACTGGTACCGGAACCTGCGGCAGACCGTCCGGTTCGAGCCCGCGGTCCAGGCGCTGAACGAGGACGGGTACCGCCTCTTCGTCGAGGCGAGCCCGCACCCCGTCCTCAAGATCGGGACGCAGGAGACGCTCGACGCCCGCACCCTCGACGCCCGCACCCTCGACGCCCGCACCCTCGACGGTCCGACCGTCACCGGCGGCACCGGGGGCGGCGGTACGGCGATCGGTACGCTGCGGCGGGACCACGGCGGGCGCGCGCAGTTCCTCTCCGCCGTCGCGGAGGCGATCGTGCACGGCGCCGCCCCCGATCCGGACGCGCTGTTCGGCCCGGCCCCGGGCCGCCCCGTCGACCTGCCCACCTATGCCTTCCAGCAGACCCGCTACTGGCTGACCGGGAGCACCGGGCACGACGCCCACCCCGCCGACCTCGGCCTGGACGCCGTCGACCACCCGTTCCTCGGCGCCGTCACCACCGCCCCGGACGGCACCACGCTGGCCACCGGCCGGATCTCCTCGGTCCGGCGGCGGTGGCTCGCCGACCACGCGGTGGTCGGGACCGTCGTGCTGCCCGGCACGGCCTTCCTCGACCTGGTCCTCCGGGCGGGCCGGCTCGCGGGCTGCGCCCGGGTGGAGGAGCTCGCCCTGGAGACCCCGCTCGTCCTGCCGGACTCCGGTGACGTGCACATCCGGGTCGCCGTCGCCCCGGCGGACCCGGCCGGGCGGCACGCCGTCACCGTGCACTCCCGGCCCGCCACGGACCGGGCCGGGGGCGCGGGGGAGTCCGACACCGTCGGGAACGGCGCTGACCTGGGAGGCGCCTGGGGCGCCGAGGGGCGGCCGTGGACCAGGCACGCCTCGGGGACGCTCACCGCGCTTCCGGACGCCGTGTCCCCGGACCCCGCGCCGCCGGTCAGCGCCCGGCCGTCCGACTCCGGGGCCCGGCCGTCCGACTCCGGGGCCTGGCCGCCGCCGGGTGCCGAGGCCCTCGACCTGGCCGACGCCTACGACCGCCTCGACGGCCTGGGGTACGGCTACGGCCCCTGGTTCCGGGGCCTGACGGCCGCCTGGCGCGCGGGCGACGACCTGTACGCGGAGGTCCGCCTGCCCGGTGAACCGGACGACGGCGACACCGCCTTCGGCGTGCACCCCGCGCTCCTGGACGCCGCGCTGCACCCGCTGCTGCTCGCCCCGGCCATCGCCGACCGGCCGGCCGCCGGGCCGACGCCGCGGATCCCGTTCTCCTTCACCGACGTCCGGCTGCACGCCACCGGCGCCGCCATGCTGCGGGTGCGGCTGTCGGGCGCGGGCGACGGCCCCCGGGCACTCGTCGTCGAGGACGCCGCCGGTGCGCCGGTGCTGACCGTCGGCGGGCTCACCCTGCGTGAGCTGGCCGCCGACCGGCTCGCCCCGGCCGGGGCGACGCCCCGCGACGCGATGTTCGAGCTCAGCTGGACGGAACTGCCCTCGGCCGGCGTCGGGTTCGGCCCGAGCGGGTGGGCTGCCGACCGCGCGGGTGCCGGCCACACGGCTGCCGACCACGCGGGCGCCGGCCACACGGCTGCTGGCTACGCGATCATCGGCGACCCGGGAGCCGACGGCCTCGGTGTCGCGGGCCCGACCGGCCAGCGACCGGCGGCCCACGCCCACCTCGCCGATCTCGACGCGCGCACCCAGGCGGGAGACCCGGCTCCGGCCGTCGTACTCGCCGCCGTGCCCACCGGCACCCCGGCCGGCGACGGCGGGTCCGTCGCCGACGGGGCGCACGCGAGCGCCCGCTGGGCCCTGGACACCGTCCGTGCCTGGCTGGCCGCCGACCGTCCGGAGGGTTCGAGGCTCGTCGTCCTCACCCGGGGCGCGGTCGCGGCCCGGCCCGGCGACCTCGTCGACGGTCTGCGCGCGGCTCCGGTGTGGGGCCTGCTGCGCACCGCGCAGTCCGAACACCCCGGCCGCTTCGTCCTGGTGGACCTCGACGACGCCGCGCGCTCCGGCCCGGCCCTGCGCGCGGCACTGGAGTCCGGTGAGCCCCAGCTGGCGCTGCGCGACGGCGTCGCCTACCGGCCCCGCCTGACCGCCGCGACCCCGGTACCGGCCCCCGCATCGGGCGTCGCCCCGAAGCCCGCCCCGGCCGGGACCGCGCACCGCCCGCTCGACCCGGAGCGCACGGCCCTGATCACCGGCGGCACCGGCACGCTCGGCGCGCTGGTCGCCCGCCGTCTGGTGCGCGCCTACGGAGTGCGCCACCTCGTCCTGCTCAGCCGGGCCGGCCGCGAGGCCGCGGGCAGCGAGGAGCTGGTGGCCGAACTGACCGGCCTCGGCGCGCGGGTGACGGTCGCCGCGTGTGACGTCTCCCGCCGCGCGGACCTGGCGGCGGTGCTCGCCGACATCCCGGCCGCCCATCCGCTGGGCGTCGTCGTCCACACCGCCGGTGTCCTGGACGACGGCACGCTGCAGACGCTCACCCCGGACCGCCTCGACGCCGTCCTGCGGCCCAAGACCGACGCGGCCTGGCACCTGCACGAGCTGACCCGCGACCAGGACCTCGACGCGTTCGTCCTGTTCTCCTCGGTCACCTCCGTCACCGGCAACGCCGGTCAGGGCGCCTACACGGCGGCGAACGCGTTCCTCGACGCCCTGGCCGAGCACCGCCGCGCGGCCGGGCTCCCCGGCAACGCGCTCGCCTGGGGCCTGTGGGCCGAAGGCAGTGGCATGACCCGCCACCTGGACCGGGCGGACCTCGCCCGGATGGCCCGCGGCGGCATCGGGACGCTGTCCACCGAGACCGGACTGGCCCTGTTCGACGCCGCGCTGCTGCGCGACCTGCCGTACGCGGTCACGGCCCGGCTCGACCGCGCGGCCCTGGGCGCCCTCGCCGCGGCCGGCACCGTGCCCGTCGTGCTGAAGGGCCTGGTCCGCGCACCGTTGCAGCGCGCCGTCAACGCGCCGGCCGGGGCCGACGGTTCCTCCTGGTCCGCCCGGATGGCCGAACTGCCCGCGGACCGGCGGGCGCGCGCGGTCCTCGACCTCGTCCGGACCCAGACGGCCTCAGTCCTCGGGCACGGCGAGGCGGCGGGCATCGACGTCGAGCGCGCGTTCCGCGAACTGGGCTTCGACTCGCTCACCGCGCTCGAACTGCGCAACCGGGTCAACGCCGCCACGGGGTTGCGGCTGCCGGCCACCGTCGTGTTCGACCACCCCAGCGCCGCCGCGCTGGCGGCGCGACTGGCCCGCGAAGTGACCGGCGAGGCGGCCGGCGACGGCGCCGGGACGCAGGACCGCACCGGTGGGCGGCCCGGGGGCACCACCCCGGTCGACGAGGACCCGATCGTCATCGTCGGCATGGGCTGCCGCTACCCGGGCGGCGTCACGGGCCCCGAGGACCTGTGGCGCCTGGTGGCCGAGGAGACCGACGCCGTCGGCGACTTCCCGCAGGACCGGGGCTGGGACGTGGACGGCCTCTACGACCCGGACCCGTCCAGCACGGGCAAGGTCTCTACGCGCCACGGCGCCTTCCTGCACGACGCCGCCGACTTCGACGCCGAGTTCTTCGGCATCTCGCCGCGCGAGGCCAACGCGATCGACCCGCAGCAACGGCTGCTGCTGGAGACCTCGTGGGAGGCGCTCGAACACGCGGGCATCGATCCGACCTCGCTGCGCGGCAGCCGGACCGGCGTCTTCGCGGGGGTCATGCACCACGACTACGCCGCACGCCTGCACCGGGCACCGGACGGCTACGAGGGGATGCTGCTGGCCGGCAGCGTCGGGAGCGTGGTCTCCGGCCGCGTCGCGTACGCGCTGGGCCTGGAGGGGCCGGCGGTCAGCATCGACACGGCTTGCTCGTCCTCGCTGGTGGCGCTGCATCTGGCGGCGAACGCGCTGCGGTCGGGGGAGTGCGACCTGGCGTTGGCCGGCGGGGTGACGGTGATGTCGACACCGCGGGTGTTCGTGGAGTTCTCCCGCCAGCGCGGCCTGTCCGCCGACGGGCGGTGCAAGCCGTTCGCGGCGGCCGCCGACGGCACGGGCTGGGGCGAGGGCGTCGGCCTGCTCGTCGTCGAGCGGTGGTCGGACGCGCGGCGCCACGGTCACCGGGTGCTGGCGGTGCTGCGGGGCAGCGCGGTCAACCAGGACGGCGCGTCGAACGGGCTCACCGCGCCGAACGGGCCGTCGCAGGAGCGGGTGATCCGGCAGGCGCTGGCCAGCGCGGGCCTGGGAACCGGCGAGGTGGACGCGGTCGAGGCGCACGGGACGGGGACCACGCTGGGTGACCCGATCGAGGCGCAGGCGTTGCTGGCCACCTATGGGCAGGGGCGGCCGGAGGACCGGCCGTTGTGGCTGGGGTCGGTGAAGTCGAACATCGGTCACACCCAGGCGGCGGCGGGTGTCGCGGGCGTCATCAAGATGGTGATGGCGCTGCGCAACGGCGTGCTGCCGAAGACGCTGCACGTCGACGCGCCCTCGCCGCACGTCGACTGGGCGGGTGGCGGCGTGGAACTGCTGGCCCGGTCCACCCCGTGGCCCGAGCTGGACCGGCCGCGCCGCGCGGCGGTGTCCTCGTTCGGTATCAGCGGCACCAACGCGCACGTGATCATCGAGCGGCCCGATCCCGATCCCGAGGTCGAGTCTGCGGGTGTTTCGGTGTCGGTGCCCGGTGGTGTGGTGCCGTGGGTGGTGTCGGCGCGGTCGGGTGCGGCGTTGCGGGCGCAGGCGGGGCGGTTGCGGGCGTGGGCGTTGGCTCGGCCGGACGTGGATCCGGTGGTGGTGGGGCGGGAGTTGGCGGTGGGTCGGGCGGTGCTGGAGCACCGTGCGGTGGTGCGGGGGCGGGATCTGGGTGAACTCGTTGCCGGTCTGGCCGAGGTGGCGGCGGCGGATTCGACGGCTGTGCGGGGTGCGGTTGTGGGTCCGGTGTTCGTGTTTCCGGGGCAGGGGTCGCAGTGGGCGGGGATGGCGGCCGAGCTGTTGGATTCGGTGCCGGTGTTCGCCGGGGTGGTGGCGGAGTGTGCGGCGGTGATGGATCCGTTGACGGACTGGTCGCTGGTGGAGGTGTTGCGGGACCGGTCGGGTGGGTTGTTGGACCGGGTGGATGTGGTGCAGCCGGTGTTGTTCGCGGTGATGGTGGGTCTGGCGCGGTGGTGGGAGTCGTGCGGGGTGCGTCCGGCGGCGGTGATCGGTCATTCGCAGGGGGAGATCGCGGCGGCGCATGTGGCGGGGTTCCTGTCGTTGGCGGACGCGGCGCGGGTGGTGGTGGAGCGTAGTCGTGCGTTGCGCGAGGTGTCGTCGGTCGGTGGCGGGATGCTGTCGGTCGGGGTCGGCGCGGAGCGGGCGGCGGAACTGGTGTCGGGGGACGGCAGGTTGTCGTTGGCGGCGGTGAACGGGCC